>JAYSSN010000511.1:0-2383 GCA_043720555.1 Rhodobacterales bacterium
GTTCGCGCATTCCGCGACATAGCCCGCCCGCACGTTGGTGGCGACAGTGGCCCCGCCGAGGTTCGGCCCGAAATAGTCGTCGCCGCCCGTGAGGTAGGTCATCTTGAAGTTGGCGTTCATCGGATGCGGTTCCCAGCCGAGAAATACGATCGGCTTGCCGTCTTCGCTGGCCTTCTTCACCTCGGCCAGCATGCCCTGTTCGGACGATTCCACCACTTCAAACCCGTCAAGTCCGAAGGGACCGGACGCGATCATGTCGATGATCAGGCGGTTGCCGTCATTGCCCGGCTCGATCCCGTAGATATTGCCTTCCAGCGCGTCTTTCTGTGCGGCGATGGCGGCGAAGTCGGTGATGCCGAGGGCGGCACCAGCCTCGTTCGTGGCGAGCGTGTACTTGGCACCTTCGAGGTTGGTGCGGACCGTTTCGACCGTACCCGCGTCGCGGTAGGGGGCAATGTCCGCCTCCATCGTCGGCATCCAGTTGCCAAGGAACACATCGATGTCGCCGCCGGCAAGACCCGCATAGGTGACGGGGACGGACAGAACTTTGGTCTCGGTGTCGTAGCCCAGTGCCTCAAGGACCAGCGTGGTTGCAGCGGTGGTCGCTGTGATGTCGGTCCAGCCCACGTCCGAGAACGTGACCTTGTCGCAGCCTTCCGCCACAGCCGCCCCGGTCAGCGCCACGGTCGCAGCGGTGGCGAGCAAAAGTGATCTCATCGGTTTCATAGTGTCATCCCTGTTGTTGTCGAAGCGTTTGTTGATTGACGAGTCAATAAACCTTACGCTAGCCCTGAACGGCAAGCCCTTTTTTTGCGGAAGGACAATACAGTGCCAAAGCTCGGGATGGAGCCTATCCGAAAGCAAGCCCTCGTCAACGCAACGATTGTTGAGATCGGACGCGTCGGCAGTCTGGACGTGACGGTCAGCCAGATTGCAAAGCGCGCGGGCATGTCGTCGGCACTGGCACACCACTACTTCGGATCAAAGGAAGAAATGTTCCTTGCGGCCATGCGGCATGTCCTGACGCTGTACGGGGCCGAGGTGCGCGGCGCGCTGGCAGCGGCGGACGGGCCCGAGGCGCGGCTGCGGGCGATCTTGCGCGCGTCGTTCAGCCCCGGAAATTTCCGGCGCGAGGCGGTGGGGGCCTGGCTGAACTTCTGGGTCCTGGCGCAGACGGTGCCGCAGGCACGGCGGTTGTTGGCGGTGTATCAGGGACGGCTTCGGTCAAACCTGCGGGCATGCCTGCGCCCGCGTGCGGATGCGGATGCCATCGCGGATGGACTGGGGGCACTGGTCGACGGACTTTACCTGCGCGAGGTTCTGAAGAACGGACCTGCGGATGGTGGTGCGGCGGTCGCAACAGCGCTGGCCTATCTTGATGCACGACTGGGGGTAAAGCCATGAGAGCGCAACCGAAGGGCAGCCATTTCGTCGGTGGCGCATATCTGGACGATCCCGCCGGGGCCGTGATCGAAGTGATCTATCCCGCAACGGGCGAGGTGATTGCGCGGGTGCATGAAGCGACCCCTGCAGTGATCGAGGCGGCCGTTGCCGCAGCGAGGCGGGCGCAGGTCGCGTGGGCTGCGACACGCCCCGTTGACCGTGCGCGCATCCTGCGACGGGCGGCGGACATCATCCGCGACCGGGGTGATGCGCTGGCAGAGCTGGAGACGCTCGATACCGGCAAGCCCATTCAGGAAACACTGGTAGCCGACTGGCCGTCCGGAGCCGACGCGCTGGAATACTTTGCAGGGCTGGCACCGTCGGTGGTGGGTGAGACGATCCCATTGGGGCGTGATTTCGTTTACACGCTGCGCGAACCTCTGGGGGTTTGCGTGGGGATCGGCGCGTGGAACTATCCCAGCCAGATCGCCTGCTGGAAATCTGCGCCCGCGCTGGCGCTGGGCAATGCGATGGTGTTCAAGCCGTCGGAAGTCACCCCGTTGGGCGCACTGCAGCTGGCGGAAATTTTCGTGGAAGCGGGGCTGCCCGCCGGGCTGTTCAATGTGGTGCAGGGGCGCGGCGCGGTGGGTGCCGCCCTTGTCACCGATCCGCGCGTGGCCAAGGTGTCGCTGACCGGATCGGTGCCGACCGGGCAAAAGGTCTATGCGGCTGCGGCGGCTGGCATGCGGTCCGTGACGATGGAGCTGGGGGGCAAGTCGCCGCTGGTCATCTTTGATGATGCGGATGTCGACAGCGCCGTGGGTGCGGCGATGCTGGCGAACTTCTACTCTGCGGGGCAGGTCTGTTCCAATGGCACGCGGGTGTTCGTCCAGACCGGGATCAAGGCGCGGTTTCTTTCTGCGCTGAAGCTGCGGACCGAACGCATCACGCTGGGTGATCCGCTGGACCCGGCAACGCAGATGGGACCGCTGGTCAGCCA
>JAYSSN010000512.1:0-5861 GCA_043720555.1 Rhodobacterales bacterium
CATGGGCCGGAATTCCTGTCAAACCACGCCGGCGGCATCCTTGGCGGCATTTCCAGCGGCCAGCCCGTGGTGGTGCGCTTTGCGGTGAAGCCCACTTCCTCCATCCTGACCGCCCGCCGCACGATCAACGCGAAGGGCGCGGAAATCGATCTGGTCACCAAAGGCCGCCACGACCCCTGCGTCGGCATCCGCGCGGTGCCTGTGGGCGAGGCGATGATGGCCTGCGTGCTGCTGGACCATCTGCTGCTCGACCGTGGCCACACGGGCGGCGCAAGGGGCGTGATCGGTTAGCGCTGCTTCATCACGACAAATGCCGCGAAAGCGACGAGATCGGAGCGCGGGACATTGCTGAGTGATCGGATTGCCTTGTCTTCCTCGCGGATCATCGCCGTGACTTCGCCGCGCGTAAACTTGCACGACGGGTCATAGTCCGCTCGATGTCGCGCTTCCTGCATATCAACGAAACAGGCAGCGAAGTCCTCGACTTCTCTGGGGAACTTCTTGATCGTTCCGTTCTTGCATTGGCCCTTGGCAAACCCATGGTCAACGGCGCGGCAAGTTTGCAGCCAAGCAGGCTGGGACCGTATCGCTTTGGTCCGGCCCACCAACAGATCCCCGCGGTGCTCCGGCATAAAGCGTGGAACACGGCATAGCAGACAGTACTGACGGCTCGTTTCATGTCTGATTGACGTGGCTTGCCCGTCCCGCGGACAAGCTTGTTGGCCGTCAGGATCAAGTCAGCCGGTGTCAGGCCGCTGCTCCGTCGATTTCGTTGCGGGGGGGTGAATCTGGTGTAAGGGAAACGATGCTCACCCAACTTTTCAAGGCTGCTGCGCAGGTGTCGCTTGATCCCGGACAAGCGTTCGGCCGGAAGATCTTTTGCATCAGCATCAAAGATCACCCGCACGAAAAATGCTGCCTCGCCATCGTGATCCAGTCCTTCCTCGACTTCGACCTGCACAATGTTGACAGTGTCAAATCGGTCGCGCACCACATCTGCGATTGCGCGGCGAATGACGTCCATATTCTGTGCCATGGTCACTCCTTCCGATCAGAGTATCGTATCCGAACCACGAGTCCTCGTGAATTCGGTAGTTTAGCTCCGCTTCAACACCTCCAGAAACTCCCGGAGCAGCGCCACCCGTCTCGGGCGAAAGCTTTCGGTCGTAAGGGTCACATCACCCATGGCATGCACGTGAAAGCGGCGGAAATCCTGCCGCAGGCCGCACCAGGCAAGGCACATCAACGACCGGTCCAGAAACACCACGGACAAGGGCAGGATACGCCGCGCGGTTACGGCGCCAGCCTTGTCACGGTAGGTGATATCCAGCGCGCGTTCACCCCAAGCCGCCTCGCGGATCAGCGACAGGTGGGCAGGTGCAGGCGCGCGGGCATCATAGCGGTAGGTCTGCTGCACGGCATGAATGGCCTGTCGCTGGACCCTTTCGGGCAGGCTGGCGATAATCCTGGCCCCGGCCATTTCGGCAGCGCGCAAAAGATCAGGGTCGCCCGACAGGCGCACTTCGGCCAGGCCGAGCATCAGCGCCTCCACCTCCAGCCGGGTGAACATCTGGGGCGGCAGCGCGGGATCTTCGGTCAGGGTATAACCCACGCCCGCCGCCCCGTCGATCAGCGCACCCGCGGCACGAAGCGAGGCGATGTCGCGGTAAAGGCTGCGTGCGGACACGCCCGTTTCATCCGCCAGCCGCGCCGCCGTGACGGGCTGCGGCAAGCGGCGGATGGTATCCATCAGACGCAAAAGGCGGTCAGCGCGGGCCATGGCCTCCTGCCGGAAATTGTCAGGGTTCCCGCAGCATAATCGTCCCATCGCAACCCGCAACCGAAAGGTCACTGCCATGGAACTGATCCATTCGCCGCAATCGCGGTCCACCCGCATCATCACACTGCTGGACGAACTTGGCGCGCTGGACGGTGTGCACATCCGCACCGTGTCGATCACCCGCAACGATGGGTCAGGCGGGCATGACCCGGCCAACCCGCATCCCGAAGGCAAGGTGCCCGTGCTGATCGATGATGCGCAGCTCATCCGCGAAAGTGCAGCCATCATGATCTACCTGTGCGACCGTTTCCCAGACGCCGCACTGGCCCCGCAGCCGGGCGATGCGACATATGGCAGTTACCTGTCCTGGATGGTCTATTATGGCAGCGTGATGGAGCCTGTGATGGTGTTCACCGCTGCGGGGCTGGTCCACCCCTATCTTGATGCCACCTTCCGCGGCATGCCCGAACTGACGGATCGCCTGACCGCCGCCCTGTGGGACCGGCCCTATCTGATGGGCGACCACTTTGGTGTCGTCGATCTGCTGATGCATTCGCCGTTTGCGTGGTTTCCGGATGCCACCGCGGATGTGCCGGCCATTCGCGATTGGGTGGCGCGCTGTCAGGATCGCCCTGCAGTGGCGCGCAGCAAGGCGTTCGATGCGGCCCTGATGGCGCAGGCCGCCTGATCAGATGGCGGGGGTCACCCGGCGCGCACGTTGCACCGCGTAGATCCCCGCCATCACGATCGCCACGCCAAGGACATCCAGCGCCCCGGTCCGTTCATCCAGCAGCGCCGTGGCCACCGCCACCCCGAAGAACGGGTTCAGGAAATGGAATGTCGCGGCCCGCACCGCGCCGACTCGCGCGACCAGGGTGAACCACACAAGCGTCGCCATCAGGCCGGGCACCACGATCTGATAGGCAAAGGCCAGCGTGGCCGCAGTGCCGACCGATTGCGGCAAGCTTTCCGTCGCCAGCGCCACCGGGGCCAGCACCACGGCCCCCACCAGCATCTGCAACCCCACGATCATCAGCAGGTTGCCCCCCGACGATGCCCCCCGCACCGTCAGCGTTGCCACCGCCAACGCCACCGCCGCAAGCACGCACAGCGCGACGCCGGCCGGGTCTACCCCGCCCTGCACCCGCGTGCCCATGATCAGCATGACCCCCGAAAATCCCGCGACCAGCCCGGCCAGTCCCAGTCGCGACACACGCTCATTCCGGAACGCCCAGCCGAGTGCGGCCACGATCAGCGGCATCGCCGATGCGATGATCGCGGCCACCGATGCCGGTATCCATTGCAACGCGACGAAATTCAGCCCCAGATAGAGCGCGTTCTGACAGATGCCGAACACGACGACCGCAATCCCCTGTGAACGGGTCAGCCGCCAGCTTTGCCCCAGGGCAAGCGCCAGACCGACGGCAATCAGCCCCGAAATCGCAAAGCGCAGCACCAGCGTGGTAAATGGCGGCACATCCGCGACGATGATGCGCGCGGTGGCAAAGGCCGATGACCACATCAGGGCAAAGGTCACCCCCATCAGAATTGCGCGTAGGTCCATGTCAGCCTTGCGGCGGCTCCCACAGCTCGATCGGGTTGCCTTCGGGGTCATGGACGCGGGCAAAACGGCCATAGCTGCCATCGCCGTCCCAATCGACACGGGTTTCCACCGCGATGCCTGCGGCGCGCAAATCGGCGATCATCTGCTCCAGCCCTTCGACACGCAGGTTCAGCATCCATTGCCGGTCAGCCGGGAAATAGTCGGTTGTGGCCTTGAACGGCGTAAAAACGCCTGGCCCCGCCTCTTGCGGCCAGGGTGCGCCGCCCGGCGGCATGCCGAACCATTCCGCATACCACGCCGACAGCGCATCAGGGTCTGCCGCCCGAAAGAAAATCCCGCCGATGCCTGTTACCCGTGCCATGCCGCCTCCATAAGTAAAAAGGTCGCCCGTTGGGCGACCCTTTCACCAGTCATGGCGCCTGACAAGCGGTCAGCCGTTGACGCTGTCTTTCAACGCCTTGGCGATGGCGAATTTCACCTGCTTGTCGGCGGGTTTGGTCATCGTCTCGCCGGTGGCCGGGTTGCGGACCTGGCGTTCGGGGCGCGCACGGCAGGCCATCTTGCCCAGACCCGGCAGGGTCACGGTGCCGCCAGCCGCGACTTCGCGCGATACCACTTCGGCGATCGCATCCAGTGCGGCACCGGCGGTTTTCTTGTCACCACCCATGGCGTCGGCCAGTGCGGCCACCAATTGGGTCTTGGTCATCGGTTTCATCATGTCAGTCCCCTGTGCTTGTTCCGCAGGTTTGCGGTTACGGCTCTTGCCAAATTGATTGTGCCGCCAAACACAGGTTTTCGGCGCGCAAATCAAGCCCTTTTGGCTATGATAAGGCGGAAATCCCCACAAAAAGCCCCAACGTCAGAGGAAGGCGGTCTCTTCAAAGCTGCGCAACTTGCGGCTGTGGATGCGTTCCAGCGGCATCTCGCGCAATGCCTCCATCGCCACGATCCCGATTTGCAGATGCCGCGCGACCTGCGTCTTGTAGAATTCCGATGCCATGCCAGGCAGTTTCAACTCGCCGTGCAGCGGCTTGTCACTGACGCACAGCAGCGTGCCATAGGGCACCCGGAACCGGAATCCGTTGGCCGCAATCGTCGCACTTTCCATGTCGAGCGCCACCGCCCGCGACTGCGACAGGCGCTGTACCGGGCCGGAATGGTCGCGCAGCTCCCAGTTGCGGTTGTCGATCGTGGCCACTGTGCCGGTGCGCATGATCCGCTTCAGCTCGTACCCTTCCAGCTGTGTGACACTTTCGACCGCATCCTCGAGCGCAATCTGAATTTCCGCCAGCGCCGGGATCGGCACCCACACCGGCAGATCGTCGTCCAGCACATGATCCTCGCGCAGATAGGCGTGGGCCAGCACGAAATCACCCAGCGACTGGCTGTTTCGCAGACCCGCGCAATGGCCCACCATCAGCCACGCATGCGGGCGCAGTACAGCGATATGGTCGGTCGCGGTCTTTGCATTGCTCGGCCCCACTCCGATATTCACCAGCGTGATGCCCTGCCCACCCCGGCGCTTCAGGTGATAGGTCGGCATCTGCGGCATCTTGCTGGAGACCGGCAGTACATCATCGGGCGCGCGAATTTCGGCGTCACCGGTCGCCACGAAAGAGGTGTATCCACTGCCTGGATCGGCGAGCATCCGGCGGGCATAGGCCTCGAATTCATCGACATAGAACTGATAGTTGGTGAACAGCACATGGTTCTGGAAATGCGACGGATCGGTCGCGGTGTAATGCGTCAGCCGCGCCAGCGAATAGTCCACGCGCTGCGCGGTAAAGGGCGCCAGCGGGCTTGATCCATCGGCGTTGAACTGCCGCTCGCCGTTCACGATATCGTCGTTCGTGGTGGCCAGATCCGGCACGTCGAATACGTCGCGCAGGCTGAATTCCAGCACACCCTCGTGCGGTACATTGATGGCGGGGCCACCCGAAAACGCAAAATGCACCGGGATCGGTGTGTCGGAAGGGCCGATGTAGACCGGCACCTTGTGATGCTGGATCAACAGGCCGATCTGCTGGGTCAGATAACTGCGGAACAGATCGGGGCGTGTCACGGTCGTCGCATAGGTGCCGGGGCTTGCGACATGACCAAAGGACAGGCGCGAGTCGGTCTTCTCGAAACTCGTCACGGTCAGGCGGATCTCGGGATAAAACGCGCGGATGCGCTGTGCGGGTTTGCCGCTGCTCACTGCATCGCTGAAATGCCGCGACAGAAAATGGGTGGCCTGGGCATAAAGCGCCTCCAGTCGTGAAACCGCCGCGTCGGCGTCGGTAAAGGCCTGCGCTTCGGTATGCGCCGGGGTCAGGATCGTCAAATGATCGTCGTGCATGATCTGTCTTCTTCAAAAAGGGATTGAACATCTAAGGCATCCGGGCGCGCTTGCGCAAGTGAAGCCTTCATGACGGTCGGGCCATCGGCCTTTTGTGACCCATGCCCTTGCGCGGCCCCGCGTGGCGCAGGATAGTCGGAGCATGAACACGCTTTTATCCCTGGGCCATGGCTACGCGG
>JAYSSN010000513.1:0-5845 GCA_043720555.1 Rhodobacterales bacterium
CCACAGCGGGGCAGCTTCACGTCCTATCTGCTGTCATCCATGTTCTACCGGGATGCGCTGAATGGCATGTATGCCTTTGGCGGTATCTATGCGGCGGGCATTTTGAACTGGCAAACCCGCGACATGGGGTTGTTCGGCATCCTTGCCATCATTTCCGGCATCATCTTTTCGTGGCTTGGCGGGCGGGCGGACGGGCGCTATGGCCCAAAACCCGTGATCGTGACCAGCGTGCTGCTGCTGACCATCACGGCCACGGCGGTTGTGCTGATATCGCGCACGTCCGTTCTGGGCATGACGGTCGCCGCGGGCAGCCGCCTGCCCGACTATGCGTTCTTCATGGTCGGCATCCTGATCGGGGCTGCAGGCGGGATGCTGCAAGCGTCCAGCCGCACGATGATGGTCCGTCAGGCCCACCCTGACCACATGACCGAGGCGTTCGGTCTTTATGCCCTGACTGGCAAGGCCACGTCGTTCCTCGCGCCCTTTCTGATTGCCGTTGCGACCGATATCAGCGGATCGCAGCGGATCGGTGTCGCACCCCTGATCGCGCTTTTCCTGATCGGACTTGTTCTGCTAGTCTGGGTGAAACCCGAAGGTGATCATAAAGGACACACACCAGCATGATCCGAGTTCTTCCGCTGCTCCTGTGCCTGTCGCTCGCGCTGCCTGCGCACGCCGAAACCAAGGCCAATCAGCTGTTCGGGGCCATGGCGGCCCCGTCCAATCAAAGCCCGATGCCGGTTGGAAGCTATGCGCGGGGTTGTGCTGCCGGATTGGTGCAGTTGCCCGAAACCGGCCCCACCTGGCAGGCGATGCGGCTTGGCCGGGGGCGGAATTTTGGCCAGCCCGTGCTGGTGCAGTTTCTGCAAGAGCTGTCGGTCGCCGCAACCAAGGTCGGTTGGGCCGGCCTGTATATCGGCGATATGAGCCAGCCACGCGGCGGCCCGATGACAAGCGGCCACGCCAGCCATCAGATCGGGCTGGATGCCGATGTCTGGTGGCTGCCGCCCCGCCGGCTCAACCTGACACGCGCGGAACGCGAAGAGATCAGTTCGATCCCCGTGCGATCCGCCGATCAGCGGTCGGTCACGCAAAACTGGACTTCGGCCACAGCCACACTGCTGCGCGCGGCCGCCCTTGATCGCCGCGTGGACCGCATCTTTGTCGCCGCCGCCGTCAAGATCGAGATCTGCAAGACCGCGACTGCCGCAGATACCGTCTGGCTGCGCAAGATCCGCCCCGTGGCGGGACACGACACCCATTTCCACGTGCGCATGAAATGCCCGGCGGGTGCGCGCCTGTGTGAGACGCAGACGCCAAGCGTGGCGGCCTTGTCGAACGGTGGCAACGGATGCGACGAAACACTGATGTGGTGGGTGACCGATTACCTCGCCCCGCGTGACCCCAACGCAGATCCGGTCGAGCCGGAAGAACCAAAGCGCGGGCCGCGCGACTTTACCATGGCCGATCTGCCCGCCCAATGCGTCGACGTTCTCAACTCGGATTAGCGGCCGCGCTGGCCGTCACGTTCGGCCTGCAATCCAGCGGCGGCGCCCCGCTGCCCGAAGGGCTGGTCGCGGCTTACTACTGGACGATCGATGATGCGCGTTTCGGCGGCCTTTCTGCCATCGAGATGGATGATGATGGCGTGGCCTTCACCGCCCTGTCAGACAAGGGCACCCTGTTTCGTGGCTACCTGACACGGGACAGCGATGATCGAATTACCCAGATCCGCGATGTTGTCGCCACCACCCTGAAAGGGCGCGATCAGGCGCCGCTTGAACCACATCGCAACGATAGCGAAGGACTTGCGATCGCCCCCGATGGCACCATTTTTGTCTCGCTGGAAGGCCCGGCCCGCGTGCTGCGCTATGCTGGCCCCGACAGCAGTGCGGTGAATTTGCCCAGTTTCGCGCCCTTCACCGGGATGCAGCCCAACGCGTCACTGGAGCCGCTGGCGATAGACGCGAACGGCGCACTCTACACCCTGCCTGAACGGTCCGGCCGTCTGGATGCACCCTTTCCCGTCTACCGCTACCGGATTGGTGCGTGGGATCAACCCTTCACCCTGCCACGGGCGGGCATGTATCTGCCCACCGCCGCCGATATCGGCCCCGACGGCCGCCTTTACCTGCTGGAACGGCAGTTTCACGGCCTGCTGGGTTTCCAAAGCCGCGTGCGGCGCTTTGTCATCGAAGGTGACATGGTCGACACCGGCGAAACCGTTCTGGAAACCGCAATCGGCCAGCATGGCAATCAGGAAGGCCTGTCCGTCTGGCGCGATGCCACGGGCGTGCTGCGCCTGACCATGATCTCGGACGATAACTTTCGCTTTTTCCTCAGCACCGCAATCGTGGAGTACCGCATCGCGGATTGACCGGCGCGCGGATGCGGCGTACCTGCCCATGCCTGCCCATTCGGGGACAAGTCTGCGCAACCTTGTGAAAAACGGAACCCCATCCATGCGTCTTTTCCCCGCTATTCTGGCGATGGCCGTCATTGTCGTCGCCTCCAACATCCTCGTGCAGTTCCTCGCCGGGCCCTGGCTGACGTGGGGGGCGTTTACCTATCCCTTCGCATTCCTGGTGACGGACCTGACCAACCGCATCTACGGTGTTGCTGCGGCGCGCAAAGTCGTGCTGGCCGGCTTTGTCGCCGGGCTGATCTGTTCGCTGGCAGGCACCCAGATCATGGGCCAGTTCGGCCCCTTGGTGACGCTGCGCGTCGCGGTGGGATCGGGGATTGCGTTCCTGTGTGCCCAGCTGCTCGACATCACCGTGTTCGACCGACTGCGCCGGGGCAGCTGGTGGAAAGCGCCGCTGGTATCGACGCTGGTCAGCGCCACGCTTGATACCGCAATCTTCTTCAGCATCGCCTTCTCTGCAGCCCTCAGCTTTTTGGAACCCGCCAATAACACCGGCTGGGCCACGGCCCCCACGCCCCTTGTCGGCATCGGCCCCGACGCCCCGCTTTGGGTGTCACTTGCGGTTGCCGATCTGGGCGTCAAACTTGTGCTTGCTGTGGTGGCACTCGTGCCTTTTCGGGTGCTTGCCGCGCGTCTTGTCACAAAGGTAGCGTGATTTGTTTTGACAAACACAAAATCTGTGGCACGATTCGGATATCGGCAACCATTTTGAAAGGAGGTGATCCAGTGTCTAGAGTGATATTGGAGAGTTGTGTCGGGACAGTCATGGGGGGTGTTTTCTGAAGGCAGCCCTTCGGCAAACAGACCACGTGATTGGGCGAGACTCCTAACTGGCCCATCTCCTTAGATCTCGGAAAGGGTCGCTTGTCGAAGCGACCCTTTCTCTTTTCCGCTGCCCGCGATAGCCTGCAATCATGCTGCGCGTGAATGACACCCTGACCATCGCCGATTGGGAACTCTCGGAAAGTTTCACCCGGTCCTCCGGCCCCGGCGGGCAGAATGTGAACAAGGTCTCCACCGCCGTCGAACTGCGGTTCGAGGCCGAACGCTCCCCTCAGCTTTCGCCCTCCGTCAAAGCCCGCCTGCGCCGCATCGCGGGCCGCCGCTGGACAACCGATGGCGCGATCGTCATTCAGGCCGAGGAAACCCGCAGTCAGGCGCGAAACCGTGAACTTGCGCGCGCAAGGCTGGTCGAGATGATTCAGGCGGCCCTTGTTGTTCCCAAGCGCCGCATCGCAACCAAACCCACCCTTGGCAGCCAGCGCCGTCGTCTGGTCGCCAAGACCGTGCGCGGCGACATCAAGGCAGGCCGTGCGAAAGTGAGCGATGATGACGCGTGAAACCCTGATCGACCGCCGCGCCCGCCTGATGGGCCCCAACGTGCCGACCTTCTACCGGCACCCGGTACATATCACCCGCGGCGAAGGTGTCTGGTTGTGGGATGCGCAGGGCAAACGCTATCTTGATTGCTACAACAACGTGGCCCACGTCGGCCATTGCCACCCGCGCGTCGTTGCGGCGATTACACGACAGGCGGCCACCCTGAACACCCATACCCGCTATCTGCATGACGGTGTGCTGGACTACATCGAACGCCTTACCGCCACGCTTGGCCACGGCATTTCCCAGGCCATCATGGTCTGCACCGGCAGCGAGGCAAACGATATAGCCCTGCGCATGGCGCAAGCCGTCACCGGAAAAACCGGTATCATCGCCACCGACAATACCTATCACGGCAACACCGCCGCCGTCAGCCAGCTGTCCACCCGCCGCCCGCCTATCGGGGGCTATGCGCCTTATGTGCGGCTGGTGCCATCGCCCTCCACCCTGCATCCGGTGGGCGGATCGGCCGCAGGCCAGGCGCAGGCCTTTGCCGGTCATGTGCGCGCAGCGATCGCCGATCTGAACGACAAGGGCTACGGCTTTTCCGGCATGTTGTTGTGCCCCGTGTTCGCCAACGAAGGATTGCCCGCCGTCACGCCAGGCTTTCTCGACCCCACGGTTGCCGTCATCCGCAACGCAGGCGGCGTCATTATCGCCGACGAGGTGCAGCCTGGTTTTGGCCGCACAGGCACCGATTTCTGGGGCCATGACTGGCTGGGCTTTGCGCCCGATATCGTGACAGTTGGCAAACCCATGGCTAATGGCCATCCGGTCGGCGCGGTACTGGCGCGCCCCGATGTGATGGCGGCGTTCCGGGATGCGTTTGGATACTTCAACACGTTCGGCGGCAATCCCGTCTCGGCTGCCGCCTGCATGGCCGTGCTGGATGTGATCGCGGACGAAGGGCTGCAAGACAACGCGCAGCGCAGCCACCTGCACATGATGGAACGGATGCGCGCGCTGCACCACCCGATGCTGGCCGACATTCGGGGCGTCGGGTTGTTCTTCGGCGTCGAATTCGTCACGGAACAGGGCGCACCCGCAACTGCCTTCGTGGCCGATCTGATCGAGCGCATGGTCGCGCGCGGATTTCTGCTGAACAAGATCGGCAAAGGCGGCAACACCCTGAAAATCCGCCCCCCGATGCCGTTTGGCATTGACCATGCCGATCTCTTGATGGACGCGCTGCAAGATGAACTCACCCGCATCCCCGTGTCCGCATGACCCTGGAACGTCAGGCCGCAGAGGCCGCACTCCACTGGGGCGGGCAGATCACCCGCCTGATCCGCAACCGCGAAAATGCCGTGTTCGAGATGACCCTGCCCGGTGGCCGCGCCGCCCTGCGCCTGCACCGCGCCGGGTATCAAGACCCGGCTGCAATCCGGTCGGAACTGTGGTGGTGCGCGTCACTGGCGCAGGTGGGCATCGCAGTGCCCGCGCCGCAGCCCGCCCGTTCGGGCGAACTGCTGGTCACGCTCTCGACCGGCCGCCTCGCGTCGGTCATCACCTGGGTGGCCGGTGATCCGTTGGGCGAGGCCGGCGTGCCCCTGCCCGACAGCACCGCCGCACAGATCGCCCGCCACCGCGCCTTGGGCACGCTGATCGCGCAGGTGCATCGCGCAACGGATCGGCTGGTTCTGCCCGACTGGTTCACCCGCCCGCGCTGGGATGCGGATGGTCTGACGGGCGCTGCCCCCTTCTGGGGCCGGTTCTGGGAACATCCCGCGCTATCGGCAGATGAGGCCGCCGTGCTGCACGATGCCCGCGATTTTTTGCGCGCCCGCCTGATGGCCCTGCCCGATCCCGACACCGGCCCGATCCATGCCGATGTATTGCGTGAAAACGTGCTGGTGGATGGTGGCCGGTTATCACTGATCGACTTCGATGACGCTGGCATCGGCTTTCGCCTGTATGATCTTGGCACTGTGCTTAGCCAGAACCTGTATGAACCTGCTTACCCGGACATCCGCGATGCGCTGATCGACGGCTACGGCGGCGCGCCGGTGGATGTCGTGAACCTCTTCACCCTCGCCCGCA
>JAYSSN010000514.1:0-16893 GCA_043720555.1 Rhodobacterales bacterium
TGTTGGTGCCGCGGTTGCCAGACGGGCGATGACGGCGTCGGTTTCCTCCAGAAACAGGGCGACAACTTCGGCGACGGCGTCGGGGCCAATCTCGCACGCCAGATCATCGATGCGTTGCCAGTCGATCATGGCCAGAGCGGTGCCCCCAAGGAAAGCATGCGCCTATTTCTGACGTTGCAGTGTTAATCTTGGGTAACCACGCGGCGACCAGACGCCGCTTATTTTCGGATTCACGGGCAATTAAGGTCTGACTTGCAGGATCGTGCGAAGACATCGGCGACCAAAGGCCCGGCATGCAGGTAGACCCCATCGATCCGGCCCAGATCACCCCTGCCCACAACATCCGGGCACTGGTAGTTGACGACAGCCGCGCGCAACGGCGGGTGCTGGCCGTGCAGTTGCAGCGCTGGGGCTATGGCGTCACCGAAGCGCCATCCGGTGCCGAGGCGCTGGTGCTGTGTGCCGCCGAACCGTTTGACATCATCATCAGTGACTGGATGATGCCCGGCCTGTCCGGCGTCGAGTTCTGCCGCGAAATTCGCAACCTGCCGACCGAAACCTATCGCTACTTCATTCTGCTGACGTCAAAATCCGAAACGGCCGAGGTGACCCGCGGGCTTGAAGCTGGGGCAGACGACTTTCTGACCAAACCCTTCAACGCCGATCAGCTGCGCGCGCGCTTGCGGGCAGGTGAGCGTATCGTCGAGATGCAGCGCCAGCTGGTGCAGAAAAACAGCGTCATCCGGTCAGCGCTCGAGGAAATTCAAAAGCTGTACGATTCGCTCGACCGCGATCTGCAAGAGGCGCGCAAGCTGCAACTGACGCTGATGCGCGACCGGCGCCATGACTTTGACCTGGGCCATGCGACGATCCTGATGCGGCCTTCGGGCCATGTCGGCGGCGATCTGGCCGGGTGCTTCCGGATCAATGACGGGCGCGTCGGGCTGTATTCCGTCGACGTGTCGGGCCATGGGGTGGCGTCGGCGATGATGACGGCGCGGCTGGCGGGACTGCTGTCCAGTGGATCGCCCGATCAGAACATCGCGATTCGCAAAGCCAGCCTTGGCCAGCAATTTGCCTGGTCACCCGATACGGTGGCGGCCAGACTGAACCGTCTGATGATTGAAGACGTGCAGGCGGATCAATACTTTACCCTCGCCTATGCCGAGGTTGATTTGTTGACGGGCAATGTGGCGCTTGTGCAGGCGGGCCATCCCCACCCCGTTGTCATGCGCGCCGATGGACGGATTGACATGATCGGCGCGGGTGGCCTGCCCATCGGTCTGATCGCCGAAGCGAAATATGATACGGTGACGGCGCATCTGTCACCCGGCGACCGACTGGTGCTGTTGTCGGACGGCATCACCGAATGCCCGTCGCCGGATGGCACGGAACTGGGTCAGGATGGGCTGGTGCAGATCTTGCAGCGGCTTCATGATTTGCCAAGCGACCAGCTGATCGAGGCGTTACAATGGGAAATGGTCGCATTCCACGGCGGCGCCGATTTCCCCGATGATGTGTCGGCCATCGTGTTTGACTACGCCGGTCTTGAACCACCCGACACCGCGCGTCTGAGCAGCGCCTGATCCCCTGGATTGCCCAGCAGGTGCAACGCGTCCGATACCGGCAACCAGATCGGGATATGGCCTGCCTCGGTCGCGGGGCCCAGACGGCGGACGGGCTGGGCCAGGTAAACCGTGCACAGCTTTTCGGCCCACAGGTCGTATTCGGGCATATAGGTGAACCGTCGGAACGCCCCGAGACGCCGCAGCACCCTGATGCGCCAGCCGGTTTCCTCGATCACCTCGCGGTGCAAGGCGCTGATCGGGTGCTCGCCCGGATCGATGCCGCCACCCGGCAGTTGAAATTCCGGGGCTGGCCCCGTCTGCACTGTGGCAAGCAGGCTTTCACCCTTCAGCAAAACGGCATAAACACCGGGACGGCGCTTGTAGCGCTGCCCGCCTTTTACCGCCTCGCCATAGCGTCTGATCATCAGCTTGCCCTTGGACCCGAGGTTGCCCTGCCTATATAGGCGCGATATGCCACAGATGGCAGCCAGGAAAACCCCATGATCACCGGAACACAAATTGCCTGGGACGACACCGTCCTGCCCTTTCAACTGGATCATTGCGATATCCGGGGCCGCGTGGCGCGGCTGGACGGAACGCTTGATCGGGTACTGAAGCAGCACGCCTATCCGCCGCTGATCGAGACACTGGTGGCTGAGACGGCGGTGTTGACCGCGCTGATCGGGCAGGCGATCAAATTGCGTTGGAAGCTGTCGTTGCAGGTGCGCGGCAATGGTCCCGCCCGCCTGATCGCTACCGATTACTATGGCCCCAGCGCCGATGGCGAACCGGCCCGCATCCGCGCCTATGCCAGCTTTGACAAGGACCGGCTGGACCCGGACGCCGACCCGTTCAGCCAGATCGGGCAGGGTTACTTTGCCGTGCTGATCGATCAGGGGCAGGATATGATCCCCTATCAGGGCATCACGCCCATCGCGGGCGGGTCGCTTTCCGCCTGTGCAGAGATGTATTTTGCCCAGTCCGAACAGCTGCCCACGCGCTTTGCGCTGACCTTTGGCAAAAGCCAGACGCCGGGCGGTCCGCAACGTTGGCGTGGCGGCGGGGTGATGTTGCAGCACATGCCAAAAGCCTCGCCCTTCGTTGCGACAGAGCCGGCGACCGGTGAAGGCGGCTTGCTGACGCATACCGATATTCTGGCAGGCGAGGACGGCGAAAACTGGGCCCGCGTCAACATGCTGCTGGATACCGTGGAAGAGATCGAGCTGGTGGGCCCCACCGTCACGCCCACCGATCTGCTGGTGCGCCTGTTCCACGAGGAAGGTCCCCGCGCGTTCGATCCGCAGCCGGTGCGCTTTGGGTGTTCGTGTTCGGCAGACCGGGTGCGCACGTCGATGTCGATCTATTCGGCCAAGGACATCGCCTATATGACGACCGAAGAAGGCATCGTGACCGCGGATTGCCAGTTTTGCGGTGCACATTACGAGCTCGACCCCAAGACGCTGGGGTTTGAGGCAGCAAAGGCCGCCGGTGATGGCGTATGACGAAGCACGCCTGCGTCAGGCGCTGTCCCGTCCTGCGGGCGCGTCGTCCGACTTTGATCTGAACCCCGACACGGCTCTGTTGGCGGGGCGCAGCCTGCGACCCGCGGCTGTGCTGGTGCCCGTGTGGCTGCACGCGGGTGATGCGCGGTTGATCCTGACCAAGCGCGCGTCGGGGCTGAAGCATCATCCGGGGCAGATCGCCTTTCCCGGCGGCAAGATCGAAGATGGCGACGGCGGCCCGGCCGGTGCCGCGCTGCGCGAGGCGTGGGAGGAGATCGGCCTGCCCCCGCAACAGGTCGAGGTTCTGGGTGAACTGCCCGCGCATGAGACGATCACCGCCTATGGCGTAACCCCCATTCTGGGCCTTGTCAGAGCCGCTTTTGACCCGGTTCTGCAACGCGACGAGGTGGAAGAGGTGTTCAGTGTGCCGCTGGCGCATCTGCTGGACCCCACGCATTACACGATCGAACGCCGCGAGTGGCGTGGGGTATGGCGGCGGTATTATGCGGTGCCTTACGGACCGTACTACATCTGGGGCGCCACCGCGCGGATCCTGCGCGGATTGGCCGAAAGGATGCAGCCGTGAGGGTGTCGGGGGATTGGCTGAATGCCAAGGGCACACAGCGCCTGTGCGCTGCGCTTGGCGGCGCGGGCCATCAGGCGCTGTTCGTCGGTGGTTGCGTGCGCAATGCGCTGATCGGGGCGTCGGTGTCGGATGTTGACATTGCGACCGACGCGCTGCCACAAACAGTTACCAACATCGCAGAAAACGCCGGTTTTCGCGTGGTTCCGACCGGTTTCGAGCATGGCACAGTCACCGTGATTGCCGACGGGACTGTGCATGAAGTCACCACCTTTCGCCGCGACGTCGCAACGGATGGGCGTCGGGCCACGGTGGCCTTTGGCACCGACATTGCCGAAGACGCGTCGCGCCGCGATCTGACGATGAACGCGCTGTATGCGCGCGCCGATGGCACCGTGGTTGATCCGCTGGGCGGGATGCCGGATCTGTTGGCGCGCCGGGTGCGATTTGTCGGGGACGCAGCGCGGCGCATTACCGAAGATTACCTGCGCATCCTGCGGTTTTTCCGCTTTCATGCCTGGTATGGTGACCCGGCCGGGGGGCTTGATGCCGATGGGCTTGCCGCCTGCGCGGCACAGGCGTCGGGAATCGCCACCCTGTCGCGCGAACGGGTGGGGGCCGAGATGCGCAAGCTGCTGTCTGCGCCCGATCCGGCGCCGGCCGTGGCCGCCATGGGGCAGGCGGGGGTGCTGTCGCAGGTGCTGCCGGGTGCGGATGCACGTGTGCTGGCCATTCTGGTACATCACGACTCAGATGAACCCCTGCGCTGGCTGCGCCGTCTGGCGATCCTTGGCGGGCCGGATCCGGCTGATGGATTGCGGCTGTCACGCGCGGAATCAGTTGCGTTGGGCCGTATCAGGGCCGCTTTGAACGATAACCAACCCATTGCACAGACCGCTTATCATCATGGCGAAGATATCGCGCGCGATGTCGCCCTGCTGCGCGCGGCGATGTTTGAAACCGAACCGGTCAAGGGTTGGCAGACCGATGCCCATCGCGGTGCAAACGCGCACTTCCCCGTGACTGCGGCCGATCTGATGCCCGCGCTGGACGGTGCCGCTCTGGGTGCAAAGCTGAAAGTGCTGGAGGCGGCATGGCTTGCGTCGGACATGCGCCTGAGCCGGGCGCAACTTCTGGCCTGAGGCGGTTTTCCTTCGACGTCACATGCGCTATATGATCTTTCCAAGGTCTGAGGCACGTTTCATGTTTCGCTTCTTTGAAGACCTCGTTGATCCCTACGGCCCCTACGAGGAAAACGATACGCCGCCGCGGCGGCTCTGGCCGTTCCTGAAAGACTACGTGCGCCCCTTCAAAGGGGTTTTTGCCGTGACCGCAGGTTTGTCCGTCGTAGCGGCCTTCGCCGATGTGGCGCTGATCTGGTATGTCGGGCGGCTGGTGGACCTGCTGGCGACGTCCAGCCCCGCTGATGTCTGGACCGGCTTTGGCCGCGAAATCATCCTCGTCGGGTTGGCGGTGCTGATCCTGCGGCCGCTGATTCTGGTGGGTAATGTCGCGCTGCTGCACAACACCATCCTGCCCAACTTTGGCACGATGATCCGCTGGCGCGCGCATGTCCATGTGATCCGCCAGCCTGTCGGATGGTTCGAGTCCGATTTCGCCGGGCGCATCGCCAACCGCATCATGCAGACGCCCCCGGCTGCGGGCGATGCAGTGTTCCAGACCTTTGATGCGGTGGCCTTTGCCTCGGTCACCGTGGTCGGCGCCGCCATCATGCTGACCGAAGCTGATGTGCGTCTGCTGCTGCCGCTGGTGATCTGGATGGTGCTGTACGCGGCATTGGTGCGCTGGACGATTCGTCGCGCGGGGCCGGCGTCGAAGGCGAGTTCCGATGCGCGCTCGGCCGTGACGGGGCGGGTGGTCGATGCGTATACCAACATTCATTCGGTCAAGCTGTTTGCGCACCATGACACCGAGCTGAACTATGCCAAGGAGGCGATTGAACATGCGCGCGCGACCTTCAAACAGGAAATGCGCATCGTCACCAAGATGGATCTGGCCCTGACCTGCCTGAACGGGTTTCTGATCGTAGCCATCACCGGTTGGGCAATTCTGCTGTGGTATCAGGGGCAGGCGAGCGTGGGCACGGTGGCAGCGGCAACCGCGCTGGTCTTGCGGCTGAACAACATGACCTACTGGATCATGTGGGCGTTTACATCTTTGGTGCAGGCGCTGGGCGTTGTGCAGGAAGGAATGGAGACGATCACCCAACCGATCGCGCTTGTGGACAAACCGCAGGCGAAGCCGCTGGCGTTTCAGCGCGGACAGATCGAGATTGACAAACTGTCGCATCATTATGGCCGGGGGTCTGGTGGTCTGCGCGATGTCACCCTGACGATTCAGCCGGGGGAGCGGATCGGTGTGGTCGGCCGGTCGGGTGCGGGCAAATCGACCCTCGTCAAACTGATGCTGCGGTTTTACGATGCGGAAGGCGGACGCATCCTGATCGACGGGCAGGATATTGCGGGTGTGACACAATCGTCGGTCCGTCAGCAGATCGGCATGGTGCAGCAGGACAGCTCGTTGATGCACCGGTCGGTGCGCGACAACATCCTCTATGGTCGCCCGGACGCCAGTGATGATGAAATGATCCGTGCGGCCCGGCACGCCGAAGCGCATGATTTCATTCTGACACTGGAAGACCCCGAAGGACGGCAAGGCTATGACGCGCATGTCGGTGAGCGCGGAGTAAAGCTGTCGGGCGGCCAGCGGCAGCGCGTGGCTTTGGCGCGCGTGATCCTGAAGGACGCGCCGATCCTGATTCTGGACGAGGCGACAAGTGCATTGGACAGCGAGGCCGAAGCCGCGATTCAGCAGGCGCTGTATGGAGTGATGACAGGCAAGACGGTGATTGCCATCGCGCACCGCTTGTCCACCATTGCCGCGATGGACCGGATTGTGGTGCTGGAGGATGGCCAGATCGCCGAACAGGGCACGCATGCGCAGCTTCTGGCGCAGAACGGCCTGTATGCACGGTTCTGGGCACGCCAGTCCGGCGGTTTTATCGGCGTAGAAGAGGCAGCAGAATGAGCATTCTGACCCGCATGGGCGGCTGGATCAATGCGTTCCGCCCCGCCGATGGCCCGCCACCACAAACCCTTGGTGCGTTTTTTCGCTGGAGCCTGAAAGGCTCGTGGGCGATGCTGTGGCTGGCGGGGGCGCTTTCTGCATGGGCGGGTGCGACCGAGGTGGTGTCGGCGCTGATCCTGGGTTGGGTCATTGATGCGGCGGTGGCCAGCGGCCCGCAGGGCTTTTTCACCGAAAATGCGTGGCTGCTGCTGTCATTCCTGGGCTTTTACCTGATCCTGCGGCCGCTGTCGTTTGCGGTGTCGGCGGCGTCCAACAGCATCGTCATCGGGCCAAACGTGCTGCCCCTTGTGCTAAGCCGCCTGCACCGCTGGACGCTGGGGCAGGCGGTGACATTCTTTGACAACGACTTCGCAGGCCGCATCGCGCAAAAGCAGATGCAGGCGGCGCGGGCGGTGACGGATGTGGCGACCGAGGCGATCAACACCGTGGCCTTTGCGCTGGCCTCGGTTATCGGATCGGTCGTGTTTTTGCTGCTGGTCGATTGGCGCGTCGCGGCGGCGCTGGCGGTGTGGCTGATCGCTTATGTGCTGATGATCCGGTATTTTTTGCCCAAGGTGAAAGTGAACTCGGCCGCGCGGGCGTCGGCGCGGGCGATGGTGACGGGGCAGGTTGTCGATACCATCACCAATATCAAGACGGTCAAGCTGTTCGCCCATGCCGCCTTTGAAGACCGCGTGGCGCTGAAAGCGATGGAGGTGTTCCGCGACCGCAGTCTGGAATTTGGTGTGATCTCTACCTGGTTCCGCTTTGCGCTGATGACATTGGCGGGCGTGCTGCCGGTTCTGCTGATCGGCGGTACGCTGGTGCTTTGGCAGCAAGGGGCCGCGACGGCAGGGGCCATTGCCGCGGCGGGCGCGATTTCCATGCGCATCGCGCAGATGTCGGGCTGGGTCAGTTTTACACTGATGTCGATCTACACCTCGGTGGGCGAAGTCGAAGACGGCATGCGCACACTTTCCGTACCACACACGCTTGCGGATGAACCCGGCGCGCGGGATTTGCCGCGCGTGAAGGGCGAGATCCGGTTTGATGATGTGACCTTTGGCTATGGCCGCGCGCGGGCGGGGGTGACGGGCATCAACCTGACCATTCGCGCCGGTGAAAAGCTGGGTATCGTGGGGGCGTCGGGGGCCGGGAAATCGACGCTCGTGTCATTGCTTTTGCGGCTCTATGACAGCGAAAAGGGCCAAGTTCTGATTGATGGGACGGATGTCCGTAAGATTACTCAGGAATCGCTGCGGCGCCAGATCGGGATGGTCACGCAGGAAACGGCGATGTTCAACCGGTCGGCCCGTGACAACATTCTGTACGGCCAGCCGGACGCCACCGATGACGCGATGATCGCTGCTGCGCAGGCGGCCGAGGCGGACGGCTTTATCGTCAACATGGCCGATCACAAGGGCCGCGCCGGCTATGACGCATTTCTGGGCGAGCGTGGGGTGAAGCTGTCGGGCGGGCAGCGGCAACGCATAGCACTGGCGCGGGCATTCCTGAAGGACGCACCCATTCTGGTGCTGGACGAGGCCACCAGTGCGTTGGACAGCGAAGTCGAGGCCAGCATTCAAGAGGCGCTGGGCCGCGTGATGCAGGGCAAGACGGTGCTGGCGATTGCGCACCGCTTGTCCACCATTGCCGCGATGGACCGCATTATCGTGCTGGAAGACGGTCGCATCGTCGAAGATGGCAGCCATGACGTCCTTTTGGCAAAGAATGGCCTTTACGCCCGCTACTGGAACCGTCAATCCGGCGGCTTCATCGGCGTCGATCAAAAGGAAGCGGCAGAGTGATAGTCACGATAGACCGGCTGGGCCATCTTGGCGACGGCGTCGCACAGGGGCCGGACGGGCCGATCTTTGCAACCCAGGTTCTGCCGGGCGAGGTGGTCGAAGGCGATCTGCACGGTGATCGTCTGATCGACATCGGCATCATCACCCCGTCACCCAACCGCGTCCGCCCCCCCTGTATCCACGCCCGCACCTGCGGCGGATGTCTGATGCAGCACGCAAGCGACGACTTTGTCGCCGACTGGAAGCTGGGCATCGTCAAGGGTGCGCTGGCGGGGCAGGGCCTCGACGCGCCGTTCCGCCCCATCATCACCTCGCCGCCCAGATCCCGCCGCCGCGCGACGCTGACAGCGCGGCGCACGAAGTCGGGCGCGCTGATCGGCTTTCATGCGCGTGGCTCGGACATGCTGGTGGCCATCCCGCAGTGCCAGTTGCTGCACCCTGACCTGATGGCCACATTTCCCGCGCTGGAGGCGCTGGTCAAAACAGGCGGCTCGCGCAGCACCGAGGTCACCTTGATGATCACGCGTTCCGTTGCCGGGCCGGATGTGACGGTGACCGGCGGCAAGCCGCTGGACGGGGCGCTGCGGCTTGACCTCGCGCGGTTGGCGGAAACCCACGGCATCGCACGCCTGACATGGGAGGGCGAGGTGATCGCCCTGCGTACCGCCCCCGTGCAGCGGTTTGGCCGGGCCACCGTGACGCCGCCGCCGGGGGCGTTCCTGCAAGCGACGGATCATGCCGAACGCGCCCTGCTGGCCGCCGTGACCGAGGCCATCGGCCCTGCCACCCGTATCACCGATCTGTTTGCCGGCGTGGGCACCTTTGCCCTGCCGCTGACCGAACGGGCCGAGGTGCATGCTGTCGAGGGCGACCCGGCGATGACAGCCGCGATGGAAAAGGGCTGGCGTCAGGCCGAAGGGTTGAAACGCCTGACGGTGGAGGCGCGCGATCTTTACCGTCGTCCGCTGGAGCCGGACGAGTTCAAAGGGGTCGATGCCGTGATCATTGATCCGCCGCGTGCGGGCGCCGAATCGCAGATTGCCGCGTTGGTACAGGCCAAAGTGCCGGTGATTGCATCTGTGTCCTGCAACCCGGTGACATTTGCCCGCGATGCAAGGGTGCTGGTGCAGGCAGGCTATACCCTTGATTGGGTGCAGGTGGTGGATCAGTTCCGCTGGTCTGCGCATGTCGAACTGGCAGCCCGGTTTTCGCGTGCACCCGTGGGGCGCAAGGGCTGATCCTGCGGCGATCCCGATCACATCTTGCCGATTGGAATGATTCGGCGCTCGGGGGTGCTAGTCAACCCGCCGCGGATTCGCTATTGCAGCAAGAAAACAGAGTGGGGCAGTCGGGCAGATGCGGGTTCTGAAAGTTCTGGTGATGCTGATTGCTGCGATGACGCTGGTGTCATGCGGCAATTCAAAATTCCGCACCTATAACGGGCCGCCGGTCACATCGGTTCAGATTCAGAAAACCAACCGTGTGATGTACCTGCTGAATGGCAGTCAGGTGCTTGAGTCCTACGACATTGGCCTTGGCTTTGCGCCGGTCGGCCCCAAGCAGTTTGAAGGCGACGGCAAGACGCCCGAAGGCACCTACACGATTTCGCACCGCAACCCGAATTCGCAATATCACCTGTCGATCGGCATTTCGTACCCGAACGTCGCTGATATCGCCATTGCCGAGGCGGCCGGTCAGCCGGCGGGTGGCGATATCTTTATCCACGGCGGCCCCACACAGCGGGTGTTCAGCCGCGACTGGACGGCAGGCTGCATCGCAGTGACCGACCGCGAGATGGAAGACATCTATGCGATGGTCAAACCCGGCACACCGATCCAAATCCTGCCCTGATCGCGGAGATCGGCGGTCATGCTGCGGTCACCAGCGTCCACCAGATTTTGCCATTGGGTTCCTGAAACCACGAAAAGCCCATGTTGCGGGCTGCGGGATCAAGGATGATCGCGCGCGTGTCGGGCTGTTCCATCCAGGCGGCCAGTGTTTCCAGCTCAGTCTCGAACGTTTCGGAAATCAGCTCGCCCAGAAAACGGCCCTGATAACCCGTGCGCTGCACCCGGACCAGCGGCGATGACGCGTCCGACCCGAAATGCCACGGACGGTTCTGGATCGACATGTCGCGCGAATGGGTCGCGGCGGCGGCGGTCAGCTGCGCATTCAGTTGCATGGGTGCCCCGCCTGCCGCGGCACGTAACGAGTTCACCGAATCCAGCATGCGGAACGGGATCTGGTCCTGGTTTGCCGCCGTAATCGGGTAAACCTGCGGCAATGGCTTGCCGTCCGAGCCGACGGTGACGGGTGCCGGTGAAGCACAGGCCGCAAGCGCCGTCATGGCACCCAGAACAATAACCGATCTTCTGTTCATCTTCATCTCGCACTACCGGGCGGATCTGCCCAAATTTGACCCTGTCATAGCGAATGTCACAGCCAGCTTCAAACCCCGCAGCGCAATCCTGCGCCGATTGACGCTTGTTTGATTTGCGATGGCGCGCCAGTCGCGGTAAACGCCTGTAACAGATGATGCAGGGAGTCGACCCATGTCGGGCAAAAACACGTTCATGCTGAACCGCCGCACGATGCTGGGCACCGCCGCCGCCGCCCTCGGCGCGACCGCGCTGCCCGCCCTCGCGCAGGAAGGCACGACAGAGATGGAGTCGCCGGCGACGACTCAGCGCCACAACATCTCCAGCTTCCGAATGCTGAATTGGCAAGATCATTTCGCAGATACCCGCAACGGGGCGATTCTGGTGGATATCACATCGCGCGCGCTGCACTTTTGGTCCGAAGATCAGTCAATTTACCGCCTTTACCCCACCTCGGTGCCACTTTCAGAAGATCTGACACGCAAAGGGCGCACCGAGGTGGTGGACAAGGTTGTCGCACCGACATGGCGCCCCACGCCATCGATGCGCGAACGCAACCCGGAATGGCCCGAGGTCGTTGCCGGCGGTTCGCCAGATAACCCATTGGGAACACACGCGTTGTATCTGAGCTGGCAGTACTATCGCATCCACGGCACGCATGACACGCGCAAGATCGGCAGGCGGTCGTCCAACGGGTGTATCGGCACCTACAACGAGCATATTCAGGAACTGTTCGCGCTGACGAAAGTCGGCACGCAGGTGCTGCTGATTTAGGCCGACCGACCACAGGTCGACACCAGAGGTACAATGGGGCGGTTCATCCGCCCTTTTTCGTGTGCGGGCGGCATCGGGCCGCCGACTCGGGTGTGGAAAATACTGCAAAGTGTTGCAATATTGACGACATGGACAGCACTTCGCGCACGGGCCATCCTCGACCGATTGCAAATCTTTTCCTGCGGGGATTAGAAGTGCTGCATGAGGTCTATGCTTGGGTGCATTCTGCCGCCTCTGAAATCAATTGGCAGGATGCGTTAATTGGAGGTTATCATGAAGAAAATCGCACTCGCCACCGCTCTGTCGCTGGCTGCAACCACCGCTTTCGCTGGCGGCATGGCTGAGCCGATCGTTGAACCGGAAGTTGTCGTGACCGAAACCTCGTCGTCCTCGGGCGGCATTGTTGTTCCGTTGCTGCTGCTGCTGGTTATCGCTGCTGCTGCCGCGAACTGATCTCGGATCAATAGCTATAGAAAAGGCGGCAGGGAAACCTGCCGTCTTTTTCTTTGTAATGGCAGGTTTGCCCCAGTTGCTGCGACGTGTCAGCGCAGCCAGCCAGCCAGATTTTCGGTAATGACCGCGGTCAGCGCATCGATATGGGCGGGGTCGTCGTTCAGGCAGGGGATATAGGTAAACACCTCGCCCCCGGCGTGTTCGAACGCCTCGCGAATCTCGCCGTTGATTTCTTCCAGCGTCTCGATGCAGTCGGCGGAAAAGGCCGGAGCCATCACCGCGATCTTCTTCTTGCCCGCCTTCGCCAGGGCTGCGACATGTTCCACCGTATAGGGCTTCAGCCACTCTTCCGGCCCGAAAACCGACTGGAATGTGATGTCGATCGCGCCTTTGGCCCAGCCCAGCCGTTCGCGCAGCAGGCGGGTCGTTTTGGCGCATTGGCAGTGGTACGGATCGCCCTGCATCAGATAGCGTTTGGGCATGCCGTGATAACTGGTCACCAGCACATCAGGTGTATGGTCAAGTGCGGCATAGGCCCGCGTCACGGACTGGGCCAGCGCGTCGATGTAAAGCGGATGGTCAAAGTATTCGGGCACGGTCCGCGCGGCGGGCTGGCGCTTTTCCTGCATCAGGGCGCGAAAGAACTGGTCGTTGGCGGTGGCTGATGTGGCGCCCGCGTAATGCGGGTAAAGCGGGAAAAACAGGATCTTCTCGCAGCCCGCCGCGACCATTGCGCGCACTTTCGAATCAGTGGATGGATTGCCGTAGCGCATGCAGAAATCAACCATGACATCATCGCCATAGCGCGCGGCCATGGCATCGGCGATCCGGTCCGTCTGATCCCTGGTGATTGTCATCAAGGGGCTTTCGCCCCTGTCGTGGTTCCAGATCAGCTTGTAATTCGCCCCCGACGAAAAGGGCCGCTTGGTCAGGATAATCAGTTGCAACAGCGGCTGCCACTTCCAGCTGGCATAGTCGATCACGCGCTTGTCGGACAGAAATTCGTTCAGGTACCGCCGCATCGACCAGTAGTCGTAGTTGTCAGGTGTGCCGAGATTGGCCAGCAACACGCCGATCTTTGCGCGCTTGACGGGCGGATGGTCGGCCGGGGCATGCGCCAGGCGGTCAGGCGCGGCGGTCGCGGTACTCTGGTCAATCATGGGTGCGTCTTTGTTCATGGATCGGGACATATAGGCTTATACTGCGGGGTCAACCTTTGGGCAGCTTAAGCTCGGCGGCGCCAAGCGCATCGGCCAATCTTTGGGCGGCGGAGCCGGGGCGCAGCGGTTGTTGCTGATTTTCTGCCGGGGCCCAGCCGGTCAGGCAAATGAATTCAAACGTGGCCGGGATACGCCCGTCCGCGTTGGCATGGCTCTGCGCATACAGCGTAGCCGCCCGTGTCAGCACGGCGCGGCGGGTCGGGCGGCGCAGGCGGGCGGCCAATGCATTGCTTTCGCCCATCGCGCGCAGGTCGCGCATCAGGTGAAACGCATCACGGTACAGCACGGTTCTGATAAAGCTGTCCGCTACCGGCAGTGCAAACCCCGCCCGTTGCAACAGCCCGCCCAGATCGCGGATCTCGCCCATCGGCAACACGCGGGGTGACAGACCCTGCGTTACCTCGGCCTCGGCCTGTGCCAGCACGCTGCGCAGTTCGTGCAGCGTCTGCCCCCCGAACATCAGCCCCAGGAACAGGCCATCGGGGCGCAGGGCATGGCGGCATTGCACCAGCTGCCCTACGGGGTCATTTGCCCAATGCAGCGCCAGGCCATGGATCACCAGATCATGCGCACCGCGGGTCAGATCCAACACCTCGTCATCCGTCACGATCCGCGCGGCAGGAATCGATTGCGCCCACACCTGCGGAAAACCCGTCACAATCGCGGCGGCCGTAAACGTTCTGTTAACCGCATCCAGCCTTTCCTGCACTTCGGTCGCCGCCTCGGTTTGCAGAAACAGCGCGGTTGCGCTGGCGCGGTGCCGGATCAGCGTCGGGCGATCAGTCAGGAGGGGCGGGTTTTTCATGGACCGGACGATGAAATGCAGCCGATGAAATTGCAAGCCGCGCTTCGCCTGATCTATCCGCCGCAATGTCTGACTTGCGACGCGCAGGTCACGACCGACTTTGGCCTGTGCGGCACCTGTTGGCGTGATACGCCCTTCATCAGCGGGCTTGTCTGCGATCAATGCGGCGTACCCCTGCCGGGTGAGGATACCGGATCGCCCGAACACTGCGACGATTGCCTGACCATCGCGCGGCCCTGGTCGCAGGGGCGGGCGGCGCTGCTGTACAAAGGCAACGCCCGGCGCATGGTTCTGGCGCTGAAACACGGCGACAGGCTCGATCTGGCGAAACCTGCGGCCGTCTGGCTGCACCGTGTGGCGCTGCCGGTGCTGAAACCCGGCATGATTGTCGCCCCGGTCCCGTTGCATTGGTTTCGCCTGATCAGGCGGCGTTACAACCAGTCCGCCCTTCTGTCTGCCGGGCTGGCCAAAATTGCCGGCCTCAACCATTGCCCCGATCTGCTGCAGCGGCGTCGCCACACCGGCACGCAAGACGGCCGCGACCGGGACGGGCGTTTTGCCAACATGACGGATGCCCTGCGCGTGCACCCGCGCCAAGCGGCCCGCATCGCAGGGCGGCATGTGCTGCTGGTGGATGATGTGATGACATCCGGAGCCACCCTCGCCGCCGGGGCCGAGGCTTGTGTCGCCGCTGGTGCCGGTTCTGTGTCCGTCCTTGCGCTGGCGCGCGTTGCGAAAGACGCCTGATCGCTTATAATCGGGCGCAAATACAAAGGTCCAGCGATGACATCTGTTGAAATCTATACCACCCAAACCTGCTCCTATTGCATGGCGGCCAAACGCCTGCTGACCAAAAAGGGCGCGGCCTTTACCGAAATCGACGTCGGCACCTGCCCGGATCAACGCGCCGCCATGGTCGCCCGCGCAGGCGGCCGCCGTACGGTGCCGCAGATTTTCATCGGCGGCGCACATGTGGGCGGCAGCGATGAATTGCGTGATCTGGAGCACGCAGGCCGCCTTGACCGCCTGCTGAAAGGCTGATTCATGCGCGTGGGTCTGTTGCAACTGACCGTCACGGATGATCCGGGCGAAAACCTGCCCGCGACCGTTGCCCTTGTGCGGCGCGCCGTGGCGGATGGCGCGCAGTTCATCCTGACGCCGGAATGCACCAACCTGCTGTCGTCGAGCCGTGCCCATATGCAAGACACCCTGCACCACGAGGCGAGCGATCCCACCCTTTCGGTCCTGCGCGATCAGGCCATCCAGGCCGGGGTGTGGCTGATGATCGGCTCGCTTGCGGTCAAGACCGATGATCCCGACGGACGCTTTGCCAACCGGTCGTTCCTGATTGCCCCGAATGGCGACATTGCGGCGCGCTATGACAAGATCCACATGTTCGACGTGAACGTGTCAGAGGCCGAGGTGTACCGCGAAAGTGCCGCCTACCGCCCCGGAAAGCGGGCCGTGGTGGCAGACACCCTTCTGGCCCGCATCGGGATGACCATCTGCTACGATTTGCGTTTCCCCTATCTTTACCGCGCCCTGGCGCAGGATGCGGCGCAGATCATCACCGTGCCGTCCGCGTTCAACCACATCACCGGGGCGACGCACTGGGAACCACTGCTTCGCGCGCGGGCGATCGAAACGGGTTGCTTCATTCTGGCCCCGGCGCAGACCGGGTTTCATGCCGAACGCCACGGCACGGGACGGCGCACCCATGGCCACAGCCTGATCGTGTCACCCTGGGGCGCGGTTCTGGCCGATGCGGGCACCGAACCGGGCGTCACCGTGACCGATCTTGACCTTGCGCAGGTGGTCGAGGCCCGGCATCGCATCCCCTCTCTTTCCCATGACCGCAGCTTTGACGGGCCATGACCGACAAGACCGAAGATATTGCCGTGGCCCTGTTTGGCGAGCTGTTCATGGCGGATCAGCTGGCGCGCAACCGTCTGTCAAAAGTGCTGCCCAAGGGGATGGAGCTGTCGCATTTCGGGGTGCTGAATCATCTGGCGCGCGCGGGCGATGAACGCACGCCGGCGCAACTGGCCAAGGCGTTTCACGTCACGCGCGGGGCGATGACGAATACCTTGGTAAAACTGGAATGGGCGGGCCACGTGCATATCCGGCCGGATTGGGATGATGCCCGGCGCAAGTTCGTCTCGATCAGCCCATCGGGGCGGGCCGCACGCGATGCAGCAGTGGCCGTGATCGCCCCGCTGATCGCCGATGCGGTGGTGGCGCTGGGGGCTGAGCGCGTGCGCGCGGTGCTGCCGGTCCTGCGCGAACTGCGCACCCGGTTCGAGGAAGAATAGACCACGCCAGCCGGGTCCGGGCGCGTCTATTTTGCCGGTTTCGGAGTTATCCCTGCGGCAACGCGGATGATCTGTATTGACACTCCTGGTCAACACGCAAAGCATTGGTCAAAGCTGGGGGCGGCGAAGCATGTTCAACGAAAAAACGCGGCAAATCCTGGGTGCGGCAACGTCTGCCATGGTGATCAGCGCCGCCGGTATTGGCCATGCCGAAACCCAGGTGACAAGCGGTCTTGGCGGCTTTCCCGGCATCATCGACATGCCAACGGGTGAGCCGATGGCCGATGGCGCGCTGGGCGTGTCCACCACGCGCTTTGGCCCGATCAGCCGCACCACGCTGTCGTTCCAGATCACGCCACGGCTTTCCACCAGCTTTCGCTATGTGGCGGTGCGCGACTGGAAT
>JAYSSN010000515.1:0-5836 GCA_043720555.1 Rhodobacterales bacterium
TGGGGCTGGTCGTCGGCGGTGGCAGCGGCAAGTCCCAATCAGGACATGGCGTTTGATTATCTGTGCTTTTTCTCAAACGAGGCAAACACGTTGGCTGACCTGCAAATTGGACGCTTCGGTGTGAACCCCTACCGCGCCGAACACTTTGAAGCGGCGTTCTACGAGACGGAAATGGGCTGGGATACAGCCGTGGCCACGACCTATGCCGATACGCTGAAAGCCGTGGATACGGCCCCCAATCAGGTGTTCGATCTGCGGGTGCCGGGTGTAGGCGAATTCATGTCGTCACTGGCTGCAGGTGTGGCGCGTGCCCAGTCGGGTGAGGCCACGGCACAAGAGGCGCTGGATGGTGTCGCCGCTGAATGGTCCGCCATCGTCGACCGCATCGGCAAGGACAAGGTGCAGGCCGCCTATGCCAACGTGGTGGCACTGGAAGACAACTAAGCAAGGCGGGGAGGCTGCACGCGGCGCCCACCCCCTGCCCCTCCCCACGAGGGGGAAGGGAGTTGCCCGTTCTTCGTGGGTGCATGCAACCGCAGACCAAAAATGTCACTTTGGAAATTAAGCGCCGCCCTCCTCCTTGTGTGGAAGGGATGGCGTGGGCGAGCAGGAAGACCCCGCCCTTACCAGCCCGTAACGACGACCACCGAAAGGATCCGCGACCTGATGTATCGACAGAAATATCTGTTCCTGCTGCCCGGTCTGCTAGTGCTGATTGCGATCATCCTGTTTCCGCTGCTGTTCACCATCCGCGTCAGCTTTTCATCCTGGGATGTCTACAACCCCGGCCTGAACTGGGTCGGAGGTGAAAATTATGTCCGCCTGTGGGAAGATGCGCGCTATTGGGAGGCTTTGGGCCGCCTGACCCTGCTGTCGGTGGGTACCGTGCTGCTGCAATATGTGCTGGGCTTTGGTCTGGCCCTATTGGTCTGGCGCGATATTGCCGCGCGCCGTGTTTTCCGGGTGTTGTTCCTGATCCCGATGATGACGACGCCAGTCGTGATGTCAGTTCTGTGGCGCACCATTTTTCACGAAAGCCTTGGCCCCTTGAACCCGATGCTAGAGGCGATAGGGATCGGCGCGCTGCCGTGGCTGTCGCAGGCGACATGGTCGTTCATTGCTGTGATAATCGTGGAGGTGTGGCAATGGACGCCGTTCATGTTCCTGTTGTTGCTGGCAGGCTTGCTGTCGTTACCGTCCGAGCCGTTTCTTGCGGCCAAGATTGATGGTGCTAGCCCAATCCGCACGTTTTTCTCGGTAACTTTCCCGATGCTGGGGGCGATTTCGGTGGGGGCGATTCTGATCCGGCTCATCGAGGCGTCAAAGATCATGGAAACAGTCTATGTGTTGACATCCGGCGGGCCTGGAACCAGCACGGAAACGTCAAGTTATTACATCTATATCAGGGGTATGCGGGATTTTCAGATTGGGTACTCGGCGGCGCTGTCACTGACCTATCTGATCATCATGATTGTGGCACTGACGGTGGTGGTCAAGCTGCTGACGCGCGCACTGGTAAAGGACGCCGCATGAAAACACTGTATCTGGCGATGAAATATTTGGCCATTGCGCTGTGGTCGGCCTTTGTGATCTTTCCGTTCCTGTGGGCGCTGACCACCAGTTTCAAGACGACCAACGGGGTGACCAGTGGGGCCACATGGATCCCGTGGGTGCAGTATCAGCCGTCGTTGCACGGCTGGCAGTCGTTGTTCGGCGGCGCGGGCGGGATCAATGTAATCGAACCGTTTGCCAACTCGCTGGTCGTCACCCTCTCGGCCAGCGCAATATCCCTGGTGCTGGGCACGCTGGCCGCCTACGCCCTGTCGCGGTTCACCTTTCGGTTTTTATGGATGCGCAACGGCGACATCACGTTCTTTTTTATTAGCCAGCGCATCATGCCGCCCATCGTGCTGGCCATTCCATTCTTTCTGATGCTGCGGTCCTTGGGCCTGTTGGACAGTTTGCCGGGGCTGATCCTTGTTTATGTGGCCCTGCTGATGCCCATCGCGGTCTGGGTGATGGTCGATTTCTTTAACGGCGTGCCACGCGGGCTGGATGAGATGGCGTGGATGGATGGCTGCAACCCGATCATGACCTTCCTGCGGGTGATCCTGCCCAATGCGTTGCCGGGGTTGGTGGTGGCGGCGATGTTTTGCATCATCTTCGGGTGGAACGATTTTTTCTTTGCCTTCACTCTGACCTTTACGCAGACGCAATTGTTGCCTGTGGCGATTGTGTCGCTGAATTCATCCGTCACGCCGTGGTGGTCGCTTTCGGCAGCGGCGCTGGTGTCGATTTCTCCGTTGGTGGTGCTGGCCTTTGTGGTTGAGCGGTTCCTGTCCAAGGGTGGCCTTGCCGGGGCGGTGCGCTGATGCTGAAGATCACAGACCTTGGGGTGATGCAGGGCAGTTTGGCGCATCTGGATGCGGTGAATGCGACCTTCCGGCCCGGAACGCTGACCAGCATTCTGGGGCGCACGGGGGCGGGGAAAACATCGCTGATGCGCGCGATTGCGGGGCTCTTGACGCCGGACCGCGGGCATGTGGCGCTGTCGGGCGTGGACTGGACCCGCCTGCCGCCGTGGAAGCGCCCGGTGGCGATGGTCACACAGCAATTCATCAATTATCCACATCTGAGCGTGCGCGACAACGTGGTGTTTCCGCTGGTCCGTGCCGGTGTGCCCAAGGCAGACGCCGCTGTCCGCGCCGAAGCCGCCTTGACCCGCGTGGGGCTGGCCACCATGATGGACCGCCGCCCGTCGGCGCTGTCGGGCGGACAACAACAGCGCGTGGCGATTGCCCGCGCGCTGGTGAAAAAGGCCCCTGTCCTTTTGCTCGACGAGCCGTTCGTGAACCTTGACTACAACCTGCGCGAGGCGTTCCGCGAGGATCTGGTAACGTTGCTGGCTGCGGAAACTGGGACGGTGGTACTCTATGCGTCCACCGACCCTCGTGAGGCGTTGCAGATGGGCGATCAGATCTTGCTGTTGGCCGAAGGGCGCATCGTGCAATCGGGAACCCCGCGCGATGTGTTCGCAAACCCTGCCAGCCTGACCGCCGCAGGCGTGGTGAACGATCCGCCGATCAACCCCATTCCGTTCCGCCAGAACGGCGTGGCCGATTTTGGGGCATTTGGGACGCAGGCGATGACCCTGCCTGCCGGAGGCTATACCCTTGGTCTGCGCGCGGCGGATATCCGTGCAGGCGGACCGCATCAGGCACGGGTGATGCTGACCGAGGTGACGGGGTCGGAAACTCTGACGCACCTGTCGTTGCACGGGTTGGATCTGGTGATGCAAGAAAAAAGCGTGGTGCCGCGCAGCCCCGGCGATGTGCTGGGCGTGACGCTGGATTTGCACCGGGGGCTGGTGTTCGGTGCAAACGGGCAAAGGGTAGGGGTCTGACATGGCGGAAATCCGGCTGGCCAATCTGGCGCACGCGTATGGCAGCGGCACCTATGCGCTGAAACCGCTGGATATGACGTGGCGTGATGGCGGCACCTATGCGCTGCTGGGGCCGTCAGGCTGTGGCAAATCGACGATGCTGAATATCATATCCGGGCTGCTAAGGCCGTCAGAGGGCCGGGTGCTGTTTGATGGGGCAGAAGTGACTGACAAGGACACGGGCGCGCGTAATATTGCGCAGGTGTTTCAGGTGCCGGTGATTTATCGCTCCATGACCGTGGGCGAAAACCTGGCATTCCCGCTGCTGTGCCGCCGCGTGCCCGCCGCCCGCATCAAGGCACGGGTGGAGGCGATTGCCGAACGGCTTGGCCTGTCGCGGCATCTGAAAACGCGTGCCGTGGCGCTGACGGCGGACCAAAAGCAACTGATCTCGCTGGGTCGGGGTCTGGTGCGCGAAGACGTCTCTGCCGTGCTGCTGGACGAACCACTGACCGTGATCGACCCGCAGATGAAGTTCGAATTGCGCAAGATCCTGAAAGACATCAATCGCGAATTTCGCCTGACCATGGTGCTGGTCACGCATGACCAGAACGAGGCGCTGACATTCGCCGATACGGTGGTGGTGATGAACCATGGCGAGGTTATTCAGGCAGGTACCCCGCAGGAACTGTTCGAACGCCCGGCCACCACGCATGTCGGCACCTTTATTGGCAGCCCGGCGATGAACTTTCTGCCCGCTGTGCGCGACGGTGACAGGGTGATGGTGCCCGGCACCGGCCTATCGCGCGCGGTCCCGGCTTCTATGCCGGACGAAGGTTTGACCATCGCCTTTCGCCCCGAACATGCAGTGCAGGGTGGCGCATTATCGGGCACCGTCACGCGCGCGTGGTTCGAGGGGGCCGATCAAGTGCTGGCGTTGTCTTTGGGCCAAAGCACGCTGCGCATCCGCGTGGCGGCAGGGTCGGAGGCGACGGGGGCCACCGTGCGTTTTGGCGTGCCCGAAGACCGCCTGCGCCTGTATCATCTGGGTCGCCTCGTGGCCTGACAACATTGCAACCTTGGGAGCTGGCAACGATGACCGATTACTATTCACAGGAAAACCACGGGCCGTTTCACATGCACGACCTTGGCGATTTCACACTGACGTCTGGCGACGTGTTGAAAGGCGCGCAGATTGCCTATGCCACGCAGGGCAAGCTGAACGCGTCAAAGGATAACGCCGTGCTGGTCACCACATGGTATACCGGCACGTCGAAGATCATGGAGCAGATCTATGTCGGTGCGGGCCATGCGCTGGACCCTGCTAAGTATTTCATCGTTCTGGCCAATCAATTGGGATCAGGCCTTTCCACATCGCCGTCCAACTCTGCCATGCAAGGCGGTGCGGCCTTTCCCGAGGTGTCGATGGGCGATGATGTGAATGCGCAGCATCGGCTGGTGACTGAACTATTTGGGTTGGATCATCTGGCCCTCGTGTTTGGCGGGTCGATGGGGGCAGGGCAAGCGCTGGAATGGGCCTGCCGCTATCCCGGCTTTGCCAAGCGCGTTGCAGCGCTTGCAGGGGTCGGCACCACGCGGCCGCACGCTGTGGTGATCGGTCGCATCGTGCAGGATATCCTGACGTCTGCAGCGGGGTTCAACGGCGGGGCCTACGCGCCTGCCGACATGGCCGTGCCGCTGCGCCAGCATGCGCTGTATTGGACCAACCTTGCATGGTGTCCGGATTTTCTAGACCGCAAGGGATGGGAGGCACTGGATTTTGCCAACCTCGACGCGTTTCTGAACGATTTCATGACGGTATATTTCGCCCCCATGGATCCCAACAATCTGCTGGCGCAGGTGGGCAAATGGCAGCGTGCCGATGTGGGGGGCAATGCGGAGGGCGATGCGAAGGCGGCCTACGATCGCGTCACGGCTAAAGTGCTGCTGATGCCAATCGAATCGGACCTGATCTTTCCGGTCGCCACCTGCCGCGAAGAGGCGGCGCTGATCCCCGGGGCACAGGTGACGGTCATTGCTGGCAAGGCAGGGCATCTGGGCCTGTTCGCGGTTGAGCCTGACTATATGCCACAAATAAATGCGGCCCTTGGCGGATTGCTGGCCGAACAGACCTGAGGCAGGGTGCGTGCTGATCTGCCCGGTGCAGCGACGTTGCTTGATCCCCTGCATCAGACAGGATGATGGTCGCGTTGACACGACCGCCTGGCCGTGCAGGCTTGACGGGGTAAAGGCCAACTCCAGTGAGGGAGCAAGCTGCGATGCGGTATGCGGATGTCTACGACCGGTCTCTAACCGATCCCGAAGGGTTCTGGTCTGACGCGGCCAAGGCGATTGACTGGCACAGGCCGTGGGATGCGGTGCTGGATCGGTCGCGCGCCCATTTCCCGCAGTGGTTCAGGGGTGGCATGCTGAACACCTGCTACAACGCGCTGG
>JAYSSN010000516.1:0-2364 GCA_043720555.1 Rhodobacterales bacterium
CTGCAAGGCGCGCTCGGTGTCTTGAAAAGATCAAAACGGGCAGCTATACGCAAGGCCGCGTGGCCCCAGTAGCACAGCTGGTAGTGCGCCTCATTCGTAATGAGGAGGTCGGGGGTTCGAGTCCCTCCTGGGGCACCATCAATCTTCGGCCTTCGCCACGGCGGGTCGACTGTCGTGCCGCCGGTCATAGCCGTGCCCAGGGTGCCCGCACTGCACGTCACCAGGCAGCAGATTTCGCGCACCATCCTTTGCGTTGACGGACGAAATCATCGGTGCAACGCCCCCGCCTTCTTTTCCGCCAAAGTGAATCAAGCCAAGCCGACGACCACAACCGATTAACCGGCGCGTGGCGATAATCAAAGTCGGAAAGCGCCGACAGCCCGGCACAGGATCGCAAGGATCAGCCGCTGGGTGAAAGCCGTAATTTCGTTATAAAAAAAACCGATAACCTCGCGTCACAGTTGCCTTGGCGGAAAGAAAAGGTGAAATATGGATAACTCTACCTCTGCGGGAATTCATTTTGCACCCATTCGCAGAACTGATCGCCACTCTGCATGATCTGCTGCGGGCCTCCGCTGCGGGTCAGGATGCTGCGATAGAGGGCGCTTTGGGGTGGACTTGTCGCAATGCCCCGGCGAATGGTGCGATCCTGTTCCAGCGTGGCGCGGCGGGTTCCTTTGTCCGCACGCATGATGCGCATGCTGCCGGGAACGAACCCGCCAGTCCCGATCTGCGGGTGATTTCGCACGAGGTGGTTTCACGACTGGAGGCCGATTGGCCGATCTGCCTGCGCCATCCCGGGGATGCGCCAGACAAAGCGCCTGAAATTGCTTTGCTGCTGCGCCACACGGGGTCGCTGGTGATTGCGCCGATGCGGAACGGCGGGCACCTTGCGGGCTTTGTGTGCTTTGGCTTGACCGACACAGGGCAGGCGATTTCTGATGACACGCTGACGTTGCTGATCTCGGCGTCCGATCTGATCGGGTCGGCACTTGCCCGCCGTGAGTCCGAAACCCAGCGCGTCGAGGCGACAAGCCGGCTGGATGCGACACTGGCCGCGCTTCCAACCCTGTTGTTCGAGATGGATGCGGATGGCTGCTATACAGGGTTTTCGACCGGACCCGAACACCTGATGGCGGCGGAGTCGCGCTCGCTTGCCGGAAAATCGCTCGACGCCGTCTTGCCGCCGGATGTGGCGGCCATTGCCCAGGCAGCCCTACGCAAGGTTTTCGCGACCGGCAGCACACGCGGGGTCCGCTACCAGCTTGATCTTGCCGACGGGATGCATGATTTCGAGCTGGCGGGCGCGCTGAAGTCTGTTCGCGATGCACAAGGCCGCCCCAGCGCCATTTTTCTGGTCCGCGATGTGACCGAGGATGTGCAGTTGCACCAAGACCTGCTGCGCCTGGGCAAGATCGTCGAAGCGATGGACAACCTTGTGATCATCGTCGATGTGGACCAAGCGGTCACGTGGGTCAATCCGGCGTTTGAAAACCACACCGGATGGCGGCTGGACGAAATTCGCGGCAAGGATCTGGGGACACTGGTGCGGTGCGCCGAAAGTGATCCCGAGGTGGCACGGCGGGTAGGGGCTGCCATTGCCCAACAGCAGCCCTTCACCGGCGAGATGCTCAATCAGGACCGGCGCGGCAATAAATATTGGGTCGATTTCAATATTTTGCCTTTGCTGGACGCATCAGGCGCGCTGCACGGGTATGTTTCGGTTGAAACCGTCATCACCCGCGTCAAAGAGCAGGAAGCGTTGATGGCGGCCCTGGCGGCGAAGGCCGCAGCGGCGCAGACACGGCTGGAAAATGCACTTATGGCACTGCCCGACGGTGTCGTCATCATCGATGCGGACGAGCGGGTGATTGCTGTCAACAGAGCCTATCACGAGGCATTCCCCGAACTTGCCGATATTGCCATTCCGGGCGTCGGCCTTGCCGATTTGCTGCGCGCCGGGATCAGCAAGGGCATTTTGTCCGGCAGCGGGTCTCACGAAGATGCGGAGCAACGGCTGCAAGAGCGGCTCGCCCAGTATCGGCTACCGCAGTTCATGGACGAGTCGCAATTGCCCGACGGGCGATGGATGCGCCGGATCAATATGCGAACGTCGGATGGCGGCTGCATCGCCGTCGGCATCGACGTCACCGCACGGCGCAACCATCTTGCTGCGCTGGATGCGGCGAACCGCGAACTTGTGTCCGCGCTGGCAGACCGTGATGCGGCACAACAGCGCCTTGTCCGGATCGTGGAGGGTGCCGGGGTCGGCACCTGGGAGTTGAATGCCGCCGAAGGTTCCGTTCAGATCGGTGGTCGCTGGGGCGAGATCATCGGGTTCGACACGCAATCCATGCCGCGCCT
>JAYSSN010000517.1:0-16758 GCA_043720555.1 Rhodobacterales bacterium
CAATAATCGTGATTTTAATCAGTACTTAAGACCAATGTAAAATCCGGCTGAACCGCCGTCACGCACCGGCCTGACGCAGTCCGAATGACACCTGCGGGTCTGACCTGCGCTGCACTGGTTTTGTCCGTCCGCTGATCGCAGTGCGGCGTAAAAAATCAACGCGTCAGCACGCCCGCGGCCTGGCGTACAGGCGCTATTCCCCTGCGTGACTGGCAATTAGCTGCCCATTGTGACGTCAAAGGGAACGCAATCACAAATCTTGCGTTAACGTACCGCTACGATCTTTTTGCAGGAGGCTACCATGAAATCCTTTCTCTTTATCCTTCCCATCCTCACGCTGGGCATTGCCGGCTGCCAGACCACAGACCAGAATGCGGCCCTCGGCGCGCTGGGCGGGGCGGCTGTCGGCGCGGCTGTTTCTTCTGACTCAGACCGCACCCAAGGCGCGCTGATCGGTGCCGCAGTCGGCGTTGCCGCATCCACGCTGATCGGCCCTGCCACTCAGCAAGGCCAGTGCTACTACCGTGACCAGTATGGCCGTCGTTTCATCGCGGCTTGCTGATCGCCTGCCCCGGCCCGGTTTTCGGACCGGGGCATCCGTCTGACGCCGGTCACGGCGATTGACAGAGAAAAGCCGTTCCCTACAGTGCACGGGCGGACAGGCGCGCGCGGCAGGCATGCTGTTTGCCCGCCATCTTGCACGGCGGGGCACTTCGGCGGGAATGGTCGTCTACACATATACATCCTGGCTGGTCGTCGCATCGGTCCTGATTGCCCTGATGGCGACATTCGCCGGGTTAAGCCTGACACGCGGTTTGTCGGTTCTGGCCGTGGGCCAGCGCCAATTGCATATCGTGATGGCGGCGATCGCGCTTGGCGGTGGCATATGGTCGATGCACTTTGTTGCCATGCTGGCCATGCGCTTTGGCATTCCGGTCTATTACGAACTGATCCGCACCGTCGCCTCGGCGCTGATTGCGATTCTGCTGGCAGGGGTGGCGCTGCTTATCCTGCATTTCGCTGCCCGGACCCGCAGCGCGATCATCGCGTCGGGCAGCATTCTGGGTATCGGCATCGTGGTGATGCACTATGTCGGGCTGTCGGCGATCGAGGGGTGCCTGCCCGTCTACACCACAGCCAGCGTGACGCTCGCGGCGGCGCTGGCAATCGGCCTCGGCATCACGGCCATCGGCATTGCCTATGGCCGACGGACCGAGCGGAACATCCTGCTGGCCACCGCCGTTTTCGGCACGGCCGTCGCAGTCGTGCACTTCACCGCCATGCTGCAAACCGGCTTTGTCGCCACACCCTCTGTCGCTTCGGCGTCACCGCATCTGGATAACGCGCAGGTGGCGATGCTGGTGCTGCTGTCGGTGTTCGTGATTTCGGGCGCGTTCCTGCTGTCGGGGGCCAGCTTCATGATGCACCACCCGGCACCCGCCGTCGCCACCCGCCGCACAGATCCAACCACAGAACCCGTCCTGCGCCTGCCGTATGAGCGTGACAACCGCACGCACCTTGTGCCCTTCGATGCGGTTCTGGCGCTGCACGCCGAAGGCCATTACACGACCGCGTGGTTGGCCTCGGGTCCGGTGTTCTGTCCATGGTCGATCACGCAGGCCGACGCGCGGCTGCACGCGGGTTTCATGCGCGTGCATCGCAGCTGGTTGGTGAACGTCGCGCGGGTGTCCGCCTATGAACGGGCCAGGGATCACGGCTATTGCGTCTTTACCGGCGTGCCCGGCCTGACCCGCGTGCCCGTATCGCGCACCCGTATCAGTGCGCTGCGTGAGGCCCTTGGGCTGTAGCCAGTCGCATTTCGTGCAGAAATCACGCATTTGGTGAAATCTCGGCCCCGGCTGGTGACGCCACTCCACCATGGCGCGCCGCCTCGCCTAGCGTCCAATCCAAGGGATGCAGCCAGTTTGGGAGGACGGGATGATACCAGCAGCGTTCGAATATTACCGGCCCAAGGCAGTGGCTGATGCAATCAACCTGCTGACCCAACATGGCGGTGACGCGCGGGTGCTGGCTGGCGGGCACAGCCTGATCCCGATGATGAAGCTGCGCATGGCCAATATTGCGCATCTGGTGGACCTGCAGGACATTGCCGATCTGAAGGGCGTGACTGTCGGCGACCGCATCCGCATCGGGGCCATGACCACGCAGACCGAACTGATCAGCAACGCCGCCCTGATTGCCGCTGTGCCGGTTCTGAAAGAGGCCGCGCTGCAAATTGCCGACCCGCAGGTGCGCAATATGGGCACCCTGGGCGGCAACGTGGCAAACGGCGATCCGGGCAATGACATGCCGGGGCTGATGCAGTGCCTTGATGCGACCTACACGCTGACCGGCCCCAACGGCAGCCGCGAGGTAAAGGCGCGCGATTTCTACCAAAGCGCCTATTTCACCGCACGCGCGGATGATGAACTGCTGGTCGCCATCAGCTTTGCAAAACCCGTCGGCGGCGGGGCCTATGAAAAGCAGAAACGCAAGATCGGGGATTACGCCACCGCAGCCGCAGCCGTGCAGATCGCCGTCAGCGGGGCGCGTGTCACCGCCGCCGCCATCGCCATGACCAACCTGTCGGACGTGCCGGTTTACAGCGCTGCCGCAGGGGCCGCCCTTGTCGGCACGACCTGCGATGCCTCGGCGGTGGCCGCCGCCGTTACAGCGATGCTGCAAGACATCAATCCGGGGGCGGACAACCGCGGCCCGGTAGAATTCAAACGCCATGTGGCGGGCGTCATTCTGGGCCGGGCCATCGCCCGCGCCTTTGCACGCGCCTGACGGGGGACACCATGACAAAGATGCATCTTGAGATGACCGTGAACGGTCAGGCCGTGGAAACACTCGCCGAGCCGCGCGAGCTGCTGATCCATGTCTTGCGCGAACGCCTTGGCCTGACCGGCCCCCATATCGGCTGTGAAACCAGCCATTGCGGGGTTTGCACGGTGGATCTGAACGGCAAGTCCGTCAAATCCTGCACCGTGTTTGCGGCTCAGGCGAACGGTGCCACCATCACCACCATTGAAGGCATCGCAGGCGCGGATGGCATGCACATCCTGCAATCATCCTTCCGCGAACATCACGGCCTGCAATGCGGCTATTGCACGCCCGGCATGATCACCCGCGCCTGGCGCCTGCTGCAGGAAAACCCGACGCCGACCGAAGACGAGGTGCGCTTTGGCATCGCGGGGAATCTCTGCCGCTGCACCGGGTATCAGAACATCGTGAAGGCCATCCTGCACGCCGCTACCGAAATGAACGCCGCGAAGGAGGCCGCAGAATGAACGACCTGACCCCAGACCAGACCGCGCGCGTTGCCAACCTGAAAGGCATGGGCTCGTCGCGCAAACGGGTGGAGGATGCGCGCTTTACCCAAGGCAAAGGCAACTACGTCGACGACATCAAGATGACCGGCATGATCTGTGGCGACTTCGTGCGCTCCCAATACGCCCACGCCCGGATCAGATCGGTCGATACGACCGCCGCGTTGGCGGTGCCCGGCGTGATTGCCGTGCTGCAAGCCGCCGATCTGGCCCCGTTGGGCCTGCACTGGATGCCCACGCTTGCGGGTGACAAGCAGATGGTGCTGGCCGATGGCAAGGTGCTGTTCCAGGGGCAGGAAATTGCCTTTGTCGTGGCCGAGAACCGCCATGCGATGGCCGATGCGATCGAGCTGGTCGTGGTGGATTACGAAGAACTGCCCGTGGTGGTGGACCCGTTCAAGGCGCTGGCCCCCGACGCCCCCGTCGTGCGCGAAGATCTGGCCGGGCAGACCAAGGGCGCGCATGGCGACCGCATCCATCACAACCATATCTTCCGCTGGGAAGTGGGCGACAAGGACGGCACCGAGGCTGTGCTGGCAGGCGCCGATGTCGTGGCCGAGGAAATGATCCACTACCACCGCACCCACCCCTGCCCGCTGGAAACCTGCGGCTGCGTCGCATCCATGGACAAGATCAACGGCAAGCTGACGATGTGGGGCACCTTTCAAGCCCCCCATGTCGTGCGCACCGTCGCCTCGCTTCTTTCCGGCATCCCGGAAAGCAGCATCCGCATCGTCTCGCCTGATATCGGGGGCGGCTTTGGCAACAAGGTCGGCGTCTACCCCGGTTATGTCTGTGCCATCGTCGCCTCCATCGTCACGGGCCGCCCGGTGAAGTGGATCGAAGACCGGATGGACAACCTGATGGCCACCGCCTTTGCCCGTGACTACTGGATGCAGGGCAGGATCGCGGCCACCAAAGCGGGCAAGATCACCGGTCTGTGGTGCCATACTACCGCCGACCACGGCGCATTCGACAGTTGTGCCGACCCGACCAGATTCCCTGCAGGCTTCATGTCGATCTGCACCGGGTCATATGACATTCCCGTCGCCTGGCTGGGCGTTGACGGCGTCTACACCAACAAGGCCCCCGGTGGTGTCGCCTACCGCTGTTCGTTCCGCGTGACGGAGGCCGCTTATTTCATCGAACGCATGATCGAGGTGCTGGCCATCAGGCTGAACATGGATGCAGCCGAACTGCGCCGGATCAATTTCATCCGCAAGGAGCAGTTCCCCTATCAGTCGGCACTCGGCTGGGAATACGATTCCGGTGACTATCACACCGCGTGGGACAAGGCGCTGGCCGCCGTGAACTACAAAGGTCTGCGCGCCGAACAGGCCACCCGGCTGACCGATTTCAAGGCCGGCAAGACCCGCAGCCTGATGGGCATCGGTCTTTGCCATTTCACCGAAATTGTGGGTGCCGGGCCCGTCAAGAACTGCGATATCCTCGGCATGGGGATGTTCGACAGCTGCGAGATCCGCATCCACCCCACGGGATCGGCGCTTGCCCGCCTTGGCACCATCAGTCAGGGCCAGGGCCACGCCACCACCTTTGCGCAGATCCTTGCGACCGAGACCGGCATCCCCGCGGATCAGATCACCATCGAGGAAGGCGACACCGACACGGCCCCCTACGGCCTTGGCACCTACGGATCGCGCTCGACCCCGGTGGCGGGGGCCGCGACCGCCCTTGCAGGGCGGAAAATTCGCGCCAAGGCGCAGATGATCGCGGCGTATTTGTTGGAAGTGCATGACAATGATCTGGAATGGGACGTGGACCGGTTCGTGGTGAAAGGTGTGCCGGAGCGGTTCAAGACCATGAAGGAATGCGCCTATGCCGCCTATAATCAGGCGATACCGGGGCTGGAGCCGGGGCTGGAGGCGGTCAGCTATTACGATCCGCCCAACATGACGTTTCCGTTCGGCGCCTATGTCTGCGTCATGGATATCGACGTGGATACCGGCGTTGCGGATATCCGCAGCTTTTATGCGCTGGATGATTGCGGCACCCGGATCAACCCGATGATCATCGAAGGCCAGGTGCATGGCGGTGCGACCGAGGCTTACGCCATCGCGATGGGCCAGGAGATTGCGTATGACGAGATGGGCAACTGCATGAACAGCACGCTGATGGATTTCTTCCTGCCGACGGCATGGGAGACGCCGCATTACACCACCGACCACACCGAAACGCCCTCGCCGCACCACCCGATCGGCGCCAAGGGCGTGGGCGAAAGCCCGAATGTCGGCGGTGTGCCTGCGTTTTCCAACGCGGTGCATGATGCCTTCCGCAGCTTTGGCCTGACGCACAGCCACATGCCGCATGACCATTGGCGGATCTGGCGGATTGCCAACCAGCTGGGGCTGCACGGGTGACGGCGGCTTTACCCGCCGTTTCAGCGGGTGGCGCGGCCGGTTGCCGTCGGCGCGGATGTTTGGGCAAAGATGAAAGGTGCGGGGATGGCGTGGCGCGGGCTTCAGGTGGCATTGGCGGCGGCGGGCTATGTCGCCACCGATGATCTGGCTATGGCGGTTCACCTTGCCCTTGTGCTGCAGCGCCCGCTTTTGCTGGAAGGAGCGGCAGGGGTGGGCAAGACGCAAATCGCCCGCACCCTGGCCACGCTGAAGGATACCCGCCTGATACGCCTGCAATGCTATGAAGGGCTTGACGCCGGACACGCCATTTACGAGTGGAACTATCAGCGTCAGCTGCTGGCGATCCGCGCAGCCGCCGACAGTGGCGAGGCCGGGGTGGCCATCGAGGAGCGCATCTTTTCTGAACGCTTCCTGCTGCAACGCCCCTTGCTCGAGGCGATCCGCCAGCCCGTACCCCCTGTCCTGCTGATTGACGAGATCGATCGCGCGGATGAAGAGTTCGAGGCCTATCTGCTGGAAATCCTGTCGGAATATCAGATCACCATCCCCGAGCTTGGCACCATCACGGCAGTGACCAAACCCATCGTCATCCTGACGTCCAACGGAACGCGTGATCTGTCTGATGCCCTGCGCCGACGCTGCATCTATACCTTTGTCGATTATCCCGACCGCGCCACCGAACTTGCCATCCTGCGCGCCCATCATCCGGGGCTGGAGGCAAAGCTGGCGGCCCAGATCGTCTCTTTCGTGCAGGCGTTGCGCAAGGAAGACCTTGAGAAGACGCCGGGCGTCGCGGAATCGCTCGACTTTGCCGCGGCCCTTGCGGGTCTTGGCATCAACGATCTGACGGATGACCCTGCGGCGCTGCAGGCGGCACTGGTCACGCTGCTGAAAACCCAGGCGGACCGCGCCACCATCCCCACCGAGGTCGCCCAGCGCCTCGCCGGGAAGGCTGCGTGATGGCGCGCGTCTGTAAACCCGTCACCCGCTTTGCCGCCCGCGCCGCTGGCCCCGCCGACCGGCTGGCCGATTTCATGGCCCACCTGCGCCAGAACGGCATGAGCCTTGGTGTCGGCGATACCGGGGCAGCCCTTGCGGCGTTGACGGCTATCAACCCGTGGGATGACACCGAAACCCGCCTTGCGCTGAAAGCGATCTGCACCGGCAACGCCGACGATTTCGCCCGCTTTGACGACCTTTTCACCGCCTATTGGCAAAACCGGGGCCGCGAACGGCCTGGCCAAACCAAGGCGCCATCCGCTGAACGGCAACGCAACGCCCGGTCCGGTGACCACGACGGTGCCACCGGCACGGGCCGCGCCGACCGTCCCGATGCGGGTGGCAAGGGTGCGGCAGAACAGGCAGGCGAGGGTCGCCTGACCGGATCGCGCATCCGGAACCTGATGCGTATCGATCTGCGCGAGGTGGTCACGCCCGCCGACATGGCCGAGGCTGTGTCCACAGCCATCCGCCTCGCCCGCGCCATCCGCGACCGCCGCTCACGCCGCCGCCGTGCCGCAAAGCAAGGCGCAACGCTGGACCTGCGCCGCATTATCCGCGCGAGCCTTGCCACCGGGGGCGAGCCGTTGCGCCTGCACCGCCGCTCCCGCCCCGAACGGCCCGTGAGGCTGGTAACGATCCTTGATGTCTCGGGGTCGATGATCGTCTACGCCCGCGTCTTTCTGGCCTTCCTCATGGGGCTGATGGGGGCCGACAGCCACACTGATGCCTACCTGTTCCACACCCGCCTTGTGCGTATCACCGATGCGCTGCGCGACCCCGATCCCTTGCGGGCCGTGAGCCGACTGTCGCTGCTGGCGCAAGGCTTTGGCGGCGGCACGAAAATCGGCGGCAACCTTGCGACCTTCAATGCGCACTATGCCCGGCGCCTTGTAAATGGCAGGTCCGTCGTCATGATCCTGTCGGATGGCTTTGACACCGACCCGCCCGAAATCCTTGCCACCGAGCTGGCGCGCCTGAAGAAACGCGGCTGCCGCATCGTCTGGCTGAACCCGCTGAAGGGATGGCAGGGCTATCAACCCGTCGCTGCGGGCATGGCCGCCGCCCTGCCCTACCTCGATCTTTTCGCTGCCGCCAATACACTGGGGGCACTTGCGGCCCTCGAACCCGAATTTGCGCGCCTTTAGGGAGGGTCGAATGACCATGCAAAGCCGCGACATCCTGACCCAGGTCGCCGATCTGCGCGCCAGTGGCGAACCGTTCGCCCTGGCCACCGTTGTGCGTACCGTGGCCGTCACCGCCGCCAAGGCCGGGGCCAAGGCCGTGATCCGCGCCGACGGCACCATATCGGATGGCTGGATCGGCGGCGGCTGTGCGCGCGGTGCGGTACTGAAAGCCGCACGCGAGGCGCTTGCTGACGGTCAATCCCGCCTGATTTCGGTCAGCCCGGAAGACGTGCTGGCAATGCAGGGCGTGTCGCCGGGCGACGAACGTGACGGCATCCGCTTTGCCCGCTCCATGTGTCCCAGCCGCGGAACGATGGATATCTTTGTCGAACCCGTGATGCCGCGGCCGATGCTCGTCATCTGTGGCACAAGCCCGGTGGCAATCGCGCTGTCCACGCTCGCCCCCCAATTTGATTTCGCCGTCACCGCCTGCGCGCCAGCGGCCGACATCGCCGCCTTTGCCCCGGATGTGCCCGCCATCGCGGGCTATGATCTGACGGATGTCGCCCCACGCCCCTACATCGTCGTGGCCACCCAAGGCCAAGGTGACGAGGCCGCGTTGCGCGCGGCACTTTCCGTCGACGCCACCTATCTCGCCTTCGTCGGCAGCCGCACAAAGATGGCCGTCCTGCGCGGCAAACTGGCTGGCACGGCGCCCGCCGCCCGTCTTGATACGATCCACGCGCCTGCGGGGCTGGACCTTGGCGCCATCACGCCGTCCGAAATCGCCTTGTCGATCCTGGCCGAAATGCTGCGCCATCGCCGCCGCGGCCAACGCCAGCCGGGTCATGGAGTATAGCCAGCACCGGCCAAACCTGCGGCATGTGGCAGCCCGACCCTTCGGGCAGGATATTTGCCACAAGGATGACAGGCATGACGCCTCCAGTTCGCCTTTGCCCGACGATCCAGTTTCGTGCGTGCCACAGACGCATGCCTGTGCTCAGCGCACCCTTCCCCAGCCCGGCGGAACCCGCTACAACCCGGCCGACCCAACCGACCCCGAGGCCGCGATGCCCCTGCCCACCCCCGGCATCACCCTTGCCAATGCCTGCGTGAGCCTTGCAGGCAAGACCATCCTTTCCGATATCACCGCCGACCTGACCGAAGCGCGCATCGGCATCATCGGGCGCAATGGATCGGGCAAGACCACGCTTTTGCGCCTGATCGCGGGCCTGATCGCACCCACATCGGGCCAGGTGCAGGTGGGGGGCATCGACCCCTTTACCGACCGCACGGGGATCGTGCGCGCCCTTGGCATCCTGTTCCAGAACCCCGATCACCAGATCCTGTTCCCGACGGTAGAACAGGAGATCGCCTTTGGCCTGCGCCAACAGGGTCAGCCTGATGCGCAGGCGCGCCAGATCGCGCAAACCGTGCTCGCCGCACATGGTCGCAGCCATTGGGCCGGGGTGGCCACTCACACGCTCAGCCAGGGCCAGCGGCATTATCTTTGCCTGATGGCAGTGCTCGCGATGGAGCCCGCCACCATCCTGCTGGATGAGCCGCTCGCCGGGCTTGATCTGCCGACGCAGACCCGCCTGAAGCGCGCCTTCGATGCCCTGCCGCAGCGGCTGGTCACCATCACCCATGATCCGGCCACCGTCGCAGGCTATGACCGCATCCTGTGGCTGGAAGGCGGGCGCATTCAGATGGACGGCGCGCCCGCAACCGTGCTGCCGGCATTCCACGATGCCATGAACCGGGTGGGGGCCGCCGATGCTGACACTGACCTCGCCGATTGACACGCCGCTGCATGGCCTGCGCGCGGGCCAGAAATTGCTGGGGCTTTGCGCCTTTACCATCTGGCTTTTTGCTGCGGACGGTCTGACCGCCCTTGGTGTTTCGCTCGCCGCCGTTGCCACCCTGTATGCCACGGGTGGCACCACCTTTGCCCTGCACGGCGCACGCATGCTGTGGCCGCTCTGGCCTTTCGTGCTGATTGTCGGGCTGTGGCACGCCTTTACGGGTGCCGCGTGGGACGGGGCCGCGATCATCGTGCGCATGATTGCGGCAGTGGCGGCGGCAAATCTGGTGACCATGACCACCCGGCTGGACGACATGATCGGCATCATCGAACGCTTGGCCCGCCCGCTGGCCCGCTTTGGTCTGCCGCCCCGCCGCCTCGCGCTGGCCACGGCCCTTGTGATCCGCTTCATCCCGGTGCTGTCCGAAAACGCCCATCGCATTGTCGAGGCCTGGCGCGCCCGCTCGGCAAGACAGCCCCGCTGGCGTGTCCTGCCCGCCCTGACCCTGTCGGCCATCGACGACGCTGACCGGGTGGCCGAGGCCTTGCGCGCCCGTGGTGGAGTGGGCTAAGCAGACGGCACACGGCGAAAAACCGCCGAAATGCACCAAAGGACCAGCCCGTCATGGAACGCAACGTTACCTACATCGCCCTTTTCGCCGCCCTGATCGCTGTGCTGGGCCTGGTTCCCAAGATCGACCTCGCCGCGGGCGTGCCGATCACCGCGCAATCGTTGGGCGTCATGCTGTGCGGCACGGTACTGGGGGCCAGGCGCGGGGCGCTGGCGGTTGTGCTGTTTCTCGCGCTGGTGGCGGTCGGCTTGCCCCTGTTGGCCGGTGGGCGCGGGGGTTTGGGCGTTTTCGCCTCGCCGTCCGTCGGCTTTCTTATCGGCTTTCCGGTCGCCGCCTTTGTCGCGGGATGGGTGATGGAACGCACCACGCTGGCCAGCGGGGTTGCCGCCTGGTGCGGCGCGGTCCTTGGTGGCATCGCCGTGCTCTATGCCTTCGGCATTACCGGGATGAGCGTGGTGCTGGGCGTCAGCGCGATCGAAGCCACCAACATCGCGGTGGCGTTCCTGCCCGGTGACGCGCTGAAAGCCGTCCTCGCGGGGCTGGTCACATCGTCGCTGGCCAGCATGCGCCCCGGCACGCTGCTGTCACGCGCCTGAACGGGCAAACAGCACCGCCGTCCCGATGCCGCCCGCTGCCGCGATGACCGCAAGCCCATGGCCTGCGGTCAGATCGTGGAACAGCCGCACCGCCAGAATCGCACCCGATGCCCCGATCGGGTGCCCCCGCGCCAGCGCACCACCCCCCATGTTGACCCGCGCGGGGTCCAGCCCGGTGGCCGCGACACATGCCATCGCCTGCACCGCATAGGCCTCCATCACCTCGGCCCGCACATCGCCTGTGATACCCGCCATGACCGCGCGGATCGCTGGCACGGGTGCCAGCCCCGGCTCCTCCGGGTCCGCCCCGAGGGTCGCGCCCCGCACGATCCGCATCGCCCCCGGAAACCCCGCCGCAATCCGGTCCGACACTACCAGACACAGCGCCGCTCCGTCCGCCGCCACCGCCGCATTCGCCGCCGTGATGCTGCCCGTCACCACCTTCGCCCGCGCCGCCTGCGCCAGTGTCAGGGGCCGGGTAAAGGCATCACGCGCCTGCCCCGCCACCGGCACAATCTCGGGCCGGTCACCCGCCGCCTTCCAGTGGCTGTCCACCGCCCACGCGTCCTGCGCCTGCCGCGTGATCCCCAGCCGCACCGCCAGGGCATCCGCCGCCACCGCCATGTCGGGGTCACGGTCCGGCCAGGGCGTGAACGCTGGCTGGTCATAGGCCACCGCTGGCCCGCCATCGGGGTCGGTCAGCAACCGCAACGGCCTGCGCGAATAACTCTCCACCCCACCCGCCAGCACCACCTCGGCCTGCCCCGATCCGATCATGGCGGCGGCCAGCTGCAGCGCATCCAGCCCGCCCGCGCATTGCCGGTCAATCGTCAGCCCCGCCACCCGCTGGTGCAACCCCGCTGCAAGGGCCACCCGCCGCGCCGGATTGCCCCCGGCCCCCAGAGCGTTGGACAGGATCATCTCATCCACCCGGTCACACGCCATCCCCGCATCCGCCAGCACCGCCTGCACCACGGGCACCGCCAGCGCCTCGATCGTCAGGCGCGCAAAGGCTGCGCCACGCGGGCATACCGCAGTGCGCCGTGCTGCGATGACAAAGGCGCTCATGCAGGGCCCCGGATCAGCGCGGCGAGATCGGTCTTGCCCGATGGCAGTGTGGGCCATTCCCCCACCCAGCGGATCGCGCGCGGCGCCTTCAGCGCGCCCAGCGCCTGCCGCGCCGCCAACATGATAAGCCCGGTCAGGGCAGGCTCGCCCATCATCACCGCCTCCAGCACATGGCCACGCAGGGCATCCGGCCGCGGGATCACCGCCACGTGCAGGACACCTGGCAACGTGGCCAGAAAAGCCTCCACTTCCTCGGGAAAGACATTCTGATCGGCAATCGTCACCATCCGCCCCGCCCGGCCCGACAAGAACAGATACCCCGCTTCCATCCGCCCCATCTCGCCCACCGACAGCCAGCCGTCATCCCAGACCGCCCCACCCGCCGCGCCCGGATAGGCACTGAACAGATAGGGCGAGCGGACCCAGACCACCCCATCCCGCAGCGCGATTTCAACCCCCGGATAGGCGCGCCCGACCGATGCAGCCGGCGTATCCGCATCCGCCATGGTGATGAAACTCGCTTCGGCCGCGCCATAGAATTCCGTTACCCGGGCCCCCGGTGCCACGCGCGGCAACGCCCGGCGCAGATCTGCATTCAGCTTTGATCCCCCGACCACGACATGCTGCAGGTCCGGCCACGGCACGCCCGCCCCCACCATCATCCGCAACGCGGCGGGCGTGGCATAGATCAGCCCGATCCGCTGCTCGCGCATTGCCGCAGCCGCCCGGTCAGGCCGCAACCCATCCAGCAGATGCACCTGTGCCCCCAGATGCATCCCCTCCAATGCTCCATAAAGTGCCAGCGAATGCACAAGCCGCCCCGGCACCGCCACCCGCAGCCCCGGCCCGATCCCGAACAGACCCGCATTCACCGCAAATGACCCGGTCCAGGTCGTGACCGCCCGCAGAATCCGCCGGGGCGCCCCCGTGCTGCCACCCGTCAATGTCTCGAACGTACCCGGATCCGCCGCAACCGGTCCCTCACCACCGATCCGAAATCCATGGCCCCGCGCCAGCGCCGCCACCAGCGCCGACGGCCCCGGACGGTCAGCAATCACCCCGTCCCCGGCAAGGGCCAGGCGATGCTGAACGCCATCCGGCCCGAACAGGCGCGCCTCAGGATGCCAACAAAACCCTTTCATCATTGTCCAGATATCCTCACCAAAGGCATCCGATCGCCCCGTCAGAACTGGCCCCGCAAAAGACGCGCCGCCCCCACCAGCAGGGACAGATCAATCCCCACCGCTGTGAACGTCGTCCCCCAGCCGATGCAGTGCTGCGCCATCGCCGGGTCGGTCACCAGTATGCCCGCAGGCTTGCCCGCCGCCGCGATTTCCCTGATCGCACGTTCCACCATCACGCGCACCTCGGGGTCCGCCATCCCGCCGGTGCGGCCCATCGACATGCCAAGGTCGGCAGGCCCGATGAACAGAGCGTCCACGCCCGCCACCGCCGCAATGTCGGCGATCCGGTCCACCGCCGCTACGGTTTCGATCTGCACGATCAGACACAGCTCGTCACTTGCCCGCTCGAAATACTGCGGCACCGCTCCATAGCGATTGGCGCGCGTCATGCCTGACACGCCGCGCACGCCACGCGGGGCGTAGTGCATGGCCCGCACCGCCGCCTCCGCCTCGGCCACCGTCTGCACATAGGGGATCATCAGCGTCTGTGCCCCAAGGTCGAGAAACCGTTTGATCAGCACGGTGTCATTCGTCGCAGGCCGCACCACTGCGGACACCGGGTAGGCGGCCAGCGCCTGCATCATCCCCAGCGTATCGGGCACGTCCGTCAGCGAATGTTCGGTATCAATCACCACCCAGTCATAGCCGCAATTCGCCAGCGCCTCGCTCGCTACCGGGCCGGGAATGGTGTTCCAGATACCGATCTGCTGGCGCCCGGCCGCAAGCCCGGCCTTGAACGCATTGACGGGCATCATGCCAGCACCGTTTTCAGCCGCCGCAGTGCCAGCAGATAGCCTTCCGTGCCGCAGCCCGCGATCACCCCGTCCGCCCGCTGGCTGACAAAGGAGTGATGCCGGAACGCCTCACGCTTGTGGATATTGCTGATATGCACCTCCATCACCGGCCCCTCAAAGGCCAGCAGCGCATCCAGAATGGCAATGGACGTGTGGCTGTAGGCGCCGGGATTGATGATGATCCCGGCCCCCGCCCCCCGCGCCTCGTGGATCCAGTCCACCAAGGCGCCCTCGTGGTTGGATTGGTGAAACCGCACCGTCAGCCCAAGGTCTTCCCCCAAGGCCGCACAGGCATCCGCCACATCTTCGAGGCTTTCGCGCCCGTAGACCTCGGGCTGGCGCTGCCCCAACAGGTTCAGGTTCGGACCATTCAGTATGTAAATCGGCTTTGGCATGATGTCCCCCGCGTTCAGGGTGACACTACCGGATCACAGAACAGGGGCAACCCGTAGGGTGCGCATTCATGGCGCACCCGCCCGGGTTCACGCCACCTTTTCCAGTGCCACGTCCTGCGTGATCCCCAAAGCATGGCAGACATCCCGCGTCAGATGCGGGCGGTTGAGCGTGTAGAAATGCAGATCCTCCACCCCTTCACCCAGCAGCGCATCACACAGCTCGGTGCACAGCGCCACCGACAGCAATTCCTCGCGCCCGTCACGCCTGGCCGCGGCGTAGGCATCATTCAGCCAACCCGGTACCTGAGTGCCGCAGCGCGCCGCAAACCGCTTGGCCCCGTCCCAGCTATGAATCGGCAGGATGCCCGGAATGATCGGGGCCGTAATCCCCTCGCGCACGCACAGATCGCGAAAGCGCAGAAACGTCTCGGCCTCAAAGAAGAACTGCGTGATGGCACTCGATGCCCCCGCGTCGATCTTCTGCTTCAGCCAGCGCACATCGGCCAGACTATCCGCCGCATCCGGGTGCCGTTCGGGATACGCCCCCACCCGCACTTTGAACCTGCCCGTAGCTGCCAGCGCCGCAATCAGTTCCACCGAAGAGGCGAACCCGTCCGCATGCGGCACGAACCGCGCAGCCCCCTGCGGCGCATCCCCGCGCAGCGCCACAATCTCGGTCACACCTGCGGCCGCATAGGCCGCCGCAATTTCCAGCGTCTCGGCGCGGCTGGCATCCACACAGGTCAGGTGGGCGGCCACGTTCAGCCCGTAGTTCCGCCCGATGGTCGTGACCGCCTCATGTGTCAGCTTGCGCGTCGCCCCACCCGCACCATAGGTCACCGACGTGAACGCGGGCTTCAATGGTGCCAGCATCTGCACCGTTTCCCACAGCCGGAATGATGCATCCAGCGTCTGCGGCGGAAAGAATTCAAAACTGATGCGCGGGGCCATGGTGATCTCCTTGATGCCCCCTTGTCCCACAGCCTCTGTTGTGAGACAAATTCATAATTCGCATCATAAACATGAATGAAACCGTGTCATGCATATCGAATTCCGCCACCTGCGCACCATCCGCGCGATCCATCAGGCCGGTGGTCTCGCCCGCGCCGCCGACATCCTGAACATGACGCAAAGCGCGCTCAGCCATCAGGTCGCGGGGCTGGAGGATCAGGCCGGGGTGGAATTGTTCGTGCGCCGCTCCAAACCCATGCGCCTGTCGGCCGCAGGACTGCGCATGCTGCGGCTGGCCGAACGCATCCTGCCGGAAATCGATGCCTTGGCCGAAGAATTCCGCTCGCTCCGCTCTGGCAAAACTGGACGGCTGCACATCGCCATCGAATGCCACGCCTGTTTTGAATGGCTGTTCCTTGTGCTGGAAAAATTCCGCCACGCCTGGCCCGAAGTCGACGTGGACATTCGCGCCGGACTGGCGTTCGAGGCGCTGCCTGCCCTGAACCGCGAAGAGGTTGACCTTGTCATCTCGTCCGACCCGGTCAAGATGGACGGCGTCACCTTCAACCCGCTTTTTGACTACCACCCGGTCTTTGTCGCTGCGGCCCAAAACCCGCTGGCCAGCAAACCCTATATCGGGGCCGACGATTTCCGCGATCAGATGCTGATCACCTATCCCGTCAGCCGCGACCGTCTGGATGTGTTCAGTGAAGTCCTGACACCCGCGCGTGTTGAGCCGCGTGGCGTGCGGCAGGTGGAGCTGACCGCCGTGATCCTGATGCTCGTCGCCTCAAATCGCGGCGTGGCGGTACTGCCCGACTGGGTGCTGCGCGATGTGAAATCAAACGCCGATTATGTTACCCGTCCCCTCGGCCCCGCCACCATCACCAAGCGCCTCTATGCGGCCACCCGCGACGACGATGCCACCAAACCCTTCATGGCGCATTTCCTGAAACTGGGCCGATCAGAGCCGGTCAAGCTGCAACGCGCCTGACCCGCGCCGCGCCACCGGAAATTTCAGTATTGAAATTTTCACCTTACCGCCCGCGCGCCTGATCCTGCGCATTGCCGATCAGCAGCCCGGTTCCCGCATAGATATCGCCTGACACCTGCAAGGCAAAGCGTTCGCGGTCGCGGCGGCGCACGGCGGCGATGACCTCTTCTGCCTCTGCGGCAGGGACTTCCATCATTTCCAGCGCCTCGCGTGACAATGTCAGTGCGGATTCAAAGGTTTCGCGCACCTGATGGTCCACCCCCACCTTCGTCAGCTCAATCGCATGCGCCCGGTCAAACGCGCGGGCGAGCACCAACGTGTCTGGAAACTGGTCCCGTAGCAGCTGCGCAATCCGTGTCGTTACCGCGCGCATGTCAGTGGCAATGACCACGATCCGCGCCTCGGCCGCCCCGGCCGCTTTCAGGATGTCCAGCCGCGTGCCATCGCCATAATATATCTTGAAACCAAACGGTTCCGCCGCCCGGATGGCCTCGGCATCGGTATCGATGATGGTCACGGAACAGCGCCGTGCCAGCAGGCTTTGACTGACGATCTGCCCGAACC
>JAYSSN010000518.1:0-5792 GCA_043720555.1 Rhodobacterales bacterium
CCCCCCGCACAGGTCAAGGCGCCAACACAGCCTGATCCGACGCCCGTCTCATAACCACAACGCTTCAGTCGTCGTCCTTGTTCAGCAGGCCAAACTTGCGCAGCTTCACATACAGCGACTGCCGCGACAGGCCCAGCATTTCGGCGGCGGCGACGCGGTTGTTCCGGGTCAGTTCCAACGCCGTTTCGATGCACATCTTTTCAATGACATCGGTGGTTTCCGCCACGATATCGCGCAGCGTGGACGACCCCACCAGTTCCATCACATTGCGCGATCCGTCTTCGGCGGCACCATAAGCCGGGCGGCGCAGGGCGTCAGCACGGCTTGCATCGCGGATGACCAGCACCAGAACCGGATTAGGCCGGTCATTCAGCCAGCTTGCAGAAATCTCGACAGCGACCTGGCCCGAGAAATCGGTGGTCAGGCGTGTAGAATATGCCCGCATCATGCCCGTGCGCTTGACGTTATCAAGCAGTACCCGCAGATCGACCGCGCCGCGCACCAGGAATTCTGCCAGCGACCTGCCGCGGACAGCGCTCATGCCCGGGGCGTCGGTCAGGTTCAAAAACGCCTCGTTCGCGGCTTTGATATTGCCTTCGCCGTCGGTAAAGATGATGCCGTCCACGCCTTCGTGGTAAAGGCGCGACAGGTTTTCCGCCAACTCGTCACTGGTGCCGCGGACCTTGTCCGCAAGGTCAAGCTGGCACAGCAGTATCCGCTCGCCCGATGCGCGGAACACTGTGGGCGACACCAGCAGCCGCCGCTGCGACCGCCGCGCAGTAAGTTCAATCGGGCCCGCTGTTTGCGTGCCCGCAAGCGTGGCCATGTTATCCAACAGCTCGCCCCGCCGACGGCCTTCAAATTCCTGTGCAATGGCGGCACCCGTCAATTCCGCCTTGCTGCCACCCAGCATTTGCGCCGCCGCCGGGTTCAGATCGGCAATCCGGCCCGAGCTCATTGACACAAGCATGATCGGGTCGCGCGACACTTCCATCAACACGCGGTAGCGCGTATCCATTTCGCGCTGTGATTCGTAATCACGTTCCAGCGCCAGCTGCGCCGCAACCAACTGCTGCTGCACCTCTGCAATGGGCCGCAGATCGCGCCCAAGCATCAGGATGGAACCATCCGATTCCATCAGATGCAGCGCATAACGCACGGGAAATTCCCAGCGCGACTGGTCCACGTGGTTCAACTCGACCTGCAGATGCGCGCGGCGCTTTTCCGTCAGGTCGATAAAGCGGCTTTCAAATTTCATGGCGCTGTCGGGGGTCAGAAGCGACGTCAACATCCGCCCCTCCCAATCCGTCAGCTGCCCATAACTGCGATGCGTCGGGTTCACCAGAACCGACACGACGCGCATGTTTGGCGCCACAAAAATGGCGATGTCGGACGCGGTGGATATGATCTCGCTCAGCACCTCGGGGGCGATAAGCGGGATTTTTCCTGCGTTTACGAGTTGGCGTCCATCAGTAGTCAATTGGATAACCGGGGTCTTTATAGTAAGCCTTCCGAGGGCCGGGGTCGCAGATCATACGTAAAGTTCAGCCGCCCAGTCGCATGGCTGCCGTCGTCAAGCCAAGCGCAAACATGGCAGAGTTCACATCATTGGTCACCACATCCGCGCCGATCAAGTTCGCCTTGCCCCCCAGCAAGCCGATTGCCGCCCCCCCCAGTGCAACCGGCAGTCTGCCCGTTGTTGCATCTTTTAACGTTTTCAGCAGATTTTGGCAAATATCAACTTTCTCGGGCGTGGCGATTGATACCATCGCCCCATCGAAGGTGCGTTCTGCCAACAAGGCACGCAGATCCGCGTCAGAAGGCCCTATTCGCAGGCACACCGAAATTCCGCGCCGCCGCAATTGCCCGATCAGGACAAACACGCCCAGCGTATGCTGCTCACCCGGCGGCACGACCATCAGCACGGTTGCGCCATCACCGGGGCCGCCAACGCCCTCATCTGCAGCCCAGTCTGCACCGATCTCGCGCAGAATGGCCTGAAGCCGGGCTGACCCCATGGTCACTTCGGCAAATGACATCCTGTCGTCTTCCCAAGCCTTGCCCAGACGCCGGGCAATTTCGGGCACGTAACGATCGGCGAAGGTCGCCGGTGAAATCCGGGCACGGCGCAGATCAGGCTTCAATGAGTCAAAGCCCCCCGCGTCATGCTTGACCACCACCATCATGAAGCGCTCGATCAGATCGTCTCGCAAGGGACCCGAGATGTTCACCGCACCCGCCACCAGCCGCGCAACAACATCGGCCGCGAACTGGGAAACGCCCCCAAGTCCCTGTCCGCCATATCGTGCCGATCCATTACCTTGTCCGTCCTGCATGTCAGCCCTCGTCGGCAGGCTTCTGCCTCTGAATAACAAACGTAGACCGACCTGCCAATGATTGAAACGGAAAAACGCAAACTCGGGGAGAAAATTGTCCACCAAATATTACATACAGCGACATAGTGGCACCCCCGTCAAACCAGAAATTCACGACATGCAATTTAACATATTGTATTTGTTAATATTTATGTGACATCAGCCGAAACGACGCCTGTGCTGCTGTCAACGTCATCACTGTAAGTTTATATTGACACATTTTTGTGTGTGACTAACCTCGGGTCATTCGCATCCTGTCGGAAAGGCGCGCACTGCATGACTGTCCTGACCCACCCGGCACCCGGACGCCCCCCGCTTTACACGGCTGCAGAACGGGTACGGCGTGATGCGTCGCGCTGGACCGTCGTGCAAGGTGTCCTCGCCCCGGTGCAGTTTGTGGCGTTTGTGGTGTCGGTCGTTCTGGTGCTGCGCTATCTGGCCACGGGCGACGGATACACCGCCGCCACCGTGTCGATCCTGATCAAGACGGCGCTGCTGTACACCATCATGGTGACCGGCGCGATCTGGGAAAAAGTCGTGTTCGGACAGTATCTGTTCGCCCCGGCGTTCTTCTGGGAAGACGTCTTCAGTTTTGCCGTTATCGCCTTGCACACGCTTTATATTGTCGCGCTCTGGACGGGTGCCATGGACGCCGCCAGCCTGATGCTTCTGGCGCTCGCGGCCTATGCGACCTACGTGATCAACGCAGGACAGTTCCTGTGGAAGCTGCGCCTTGCACGCCGCGATAACGAGGCCCGCGCATGAGTCTCGACCTGCCCGCCATCGGTTGCCGCGACGTGCCCGTCCTGAAAGAACGCGGCCAGCGCGAGGTGTTCTGCGGCCTTACGGGCATCATCTGGCTGCACCGCAAGATGCAGGACGCGTTCTTTCTTGTGGTCGGCAGCCGCACCTGCGCGCATCTGCTGCAAGCCGCGGCAGGCGTGATGATCTTTGCCGAGCCGCGCTTTGGCACAGCGATTCTCGAAGAAAAGGATCTGGCCGGTCTGGCGGATGCAAATGTCGAGCTTGACCGCGAAGTCGCGCGCCTGCTGTCACGCCGGCCTGACATCAAGCAGTTGTTCCTGGTCGGCTCTTGCCCGTCCGAGGTCATCAAACTGGATCTGCACCGCGCGGCGGAACGGCTGAGCGCCACACACGCGCCGCATGTACGGGTCTATAACTATTCAGGTTCAGGCATCGAGACAACGTTTACCCAAGGCGAGGATGCCTGTCTGGCCGCCATGGTGCCACAGCTGGCCACATCGCACGCGCGCGAACTTCTTCTCGTCGGGGCCCTGCCGGATGTGGTTGAGGATCAGGCGCTCGCCCTGCTTGTCGCCATGGGCATTGGCCCGGTGCGGTGCTTGCCGTCGCGCCGTTCGGCTGACCTGCCGGGCGTCGGGCCGAACACGGTCTTTGCCCTGACCCAGCCTTTCCTGGGTGACACGCATGCGGCCCTCGCCCGCCGCGGCGCGCGCCACATCCCGGCACCTTTCCCCTTCGGCGAGGCAGGCACCACCGCGTGGCTCGCCGCTGTCGCCGCCGAATTCGGGGTGCCCCAGACCACGTTCGACGCGGTCACCGCCGCCCCCCGCGCCCGCGCGGCCAAGGCCATCGCGGCGCATGCCACGACGTTGAATGGCAAGTCGGTCTTCTTCTTTCCCGACAGTCAGTTGGAAATCCCCCTTGCCCGCTTCCTGACCCGCGAATGCGGCATGGACGCCATCGAAATCGGCACGCCCTATCTGCACACCGGCCTCGTCGGTCCCGATCTTGATCTGATCGCCGCCGGCCCGACGATCAGCGAAGGGCAGGACGTCGACCGCCAGCTTGACCGCGCCCGCGAGTCCCGCGCCGACCTGACTGTCTGCGGCCTCGGACTCGCCAACCCGCTTGAGGCTGAAGGGCTGACCACCAAATGGGCCATCGAGCTGGTCTTTACCCCCGTCCATTTCTACGAACAGGCGGGCGACCTTGCGGGCCTTTTCTCACGCCCCCTGCGCCGACGCGCCCTTTTGCGGAAGGCGGCTGCGGAATGAAGCGGGATCACGTCTTGCCGTGGATACCCCCCTCCCCCCGTGTCGTGCGGACGGGCTGCGGTGGGCGGGCGCTTGCCCAGGCAGAGCCGCGGCCATGAAGCTGACGCTCTGGACATATGAAGGCCCGCCCCACGTGGGTGCGATGCGTGTCGCCACCGGGATGCACGGGCTGCATTACGTGCTGCACGCGCCGCAGGGCGACACCTATGCCGATCTGCTTTTCACCATGATCGAACGGCGCAATCACCGCCCGCCCGTCACCTACACCACCTTTCAGGCCCGCGATCTGGGCGGCGACACCGCCAACCTGTTCAAATCGGCGGCCAAAGACGCCTATGACCGCTTCCGGCCGCAAGCGATGATCGTCGGTGCCTCTTGCACGGCCGAGTTGATTCAGGATGATCCGGGCGGCCTTGCCGAAGCCCTCGACCTTCCCATCCCGGTCATCGCACTCGACCTGCCGTCTTATCAGCGCAAGGAAAACTTCGGCGCGGATGAGACGTTCTTTCAGATCACCCGCACACTGGCCAAGCCGATGCCGCGCACCCGGCAGATCAGTTGCAACCTGATGGGAGCCACCGGCCTTGGCTTTCGCCACCGTGATGATGTTACCGAAATCACCGCCCTCCTTGCCCAAATGGGCATTGCGGTGAACGTCACAGCCCCCATGGGGGCCTCCCCGGCTGATATCGCCCGCATGGGGGCTGCGCATTTCAATGTACTGCTCTATCCCGAAACCGGGGAAACCGCCGCGCGGCATTGCGAACAGGCGCTTGGCCAGCCCTACACCAGAGTGGTCCCCATCGGCGTCGGCGCCACCCGCGATTTTCTGGCCGAGGTGGCCACCATCACCGGCCTTTCGCCCGACGTCGATGAAAGCCGCCTGCGCCAGCCGTGGTGGGCGGCGTCGGTCGACAGCACCTACCTGACCGGCAAGCGCGTGTTTCTTTTCGGCGATGCCACCCACGTCATCGCCGCCGCCCGCATCGCGCGGGACGAGATGGGGTTCGATGTCGTCGGCATGGGCTGCTTCAACCGCGAAGGCGCGCGCGCCCTGCGTACCGCGGCCCGGACCTACGGGATCGAAGCCCTGATTACCGACGATTATCTGGAGGTGGAGGCCGCAATTGAGGAGCTGGCCCCCGAACTGATCCTCGGCACGCAAATGGAACGTCACATCGCCAAGCGTCTGGGCATTCCGTGCGCAGTCATCTCGTCCCCCGTCCATGTGCAGGACTTCCCCGCGCGCTATTCACCCCAGATGGGGTTTGAAGGCGCGAACGTGATGTTCGACACCTGGATTCACCCACTGGTGATGGGGCTGGAAGAACACCTGCTGACCATGTTCCGCGAGGATTTCGAATTTCACGATGCCGCC
>JAYSSN010000519.1:0-2351 GCA_043720555.1 Rhodobacterales bacterium
GAATCGTTCAGGTTGATCACCGCGGTGCCTTCACCCGGCAGGACGCGGTTGAACAGCCCGGCCTTGGCGGCGAAATACGCCTCGAACGTGCCGTGGTAATCCAGATGGTCCTGGGTGAAATTGGTAAACCCCGCCGCCCGCAGCCGAACGCCGTCGAGCCGGCGCTGGTCAAGGCCATGGCTGGAGGCTTCCATCGCCGCATGGGTGACGCCTGCCTGCGCGGCTTGCGCCAGCATCCGGTGCAGAGTGATCGGGTCGGGGGTGGTGTGCTGCGACGGGGCCTGCCAAGCGCCCTCGATTCCCGTCGTGCCGATGTTGATGGCGGCGTGGCCGAGCAGCATCCAGATCTGGCGGCAGAAGGTGGCGACCGAGGTTTTGCCATTGGTGCCGGTCACCGCGACAATGCAAGCCGGCTGCGCCCCGAACCACAGCGCGGCAGCCCCGGCCAGCGTGGCGCGGGCATCTTCGGCGAGGATCAGCGCGGCGGGGCTGGCGGCGAGCGTTTCGGCGGCAAGGATTGCCCCGTCGGCATCGGTCAGGATTGCCGCAGCGCCCTTTTCCAGCGCCGAGCCGATGTGCTGCGCGCCGTGTTGTGCCGCCCCGGGCAGGGCTGCGAACAGCATCCCCGGCAGCACGGCGCGGCTGTCGATGCTGACGCCGGCGATCTGCGGGTCCCGTCCGCCGCGCGCCGTCAGCCCCAAATCGCCTAGCCTGCACTGACGCGCCATCTTGTCCCCGACCGGTTATTGCTTGACGGCTGTTAGCCCATCCATTGCACCGGGTTCAACCGCCGGCCGCATCCCCATCAGCGGCGCAACGCGGCGGATGATTTCGGCCGCCACCGGAACCGAGGTCCAGCCCGCCGTGCGCCGGGGCTTGGCGCCCGAGGTTTCGACCGGTTCATCGAGCGTCACCACCAGCACATATGACGGGTCATTGGCGGGGAACATGGCAGCAAAGGTGTTGATCACCTTGTCGTCGTAATATCCGCCACCCGGCTTCGGCTTGTCGGCGGTGCCGGTCTTGCCTGCGACGAAATAGCCCGGCACGTCGCCCAGGCTGGCGGTGCCATCGGTCACCACCAGACGCAACATGGCGACCGCGGCTTTGGCGGTCTCGGCGCTCATCACGCGATTGCCCTGCGGTGGCGCAGCGCGCAGCAGCAATGTCGGCGTCACCGTCACACCGCCATTCGCAATCGTCGCATAGGCAGCGGCAAGATTCATCGGGCTGGACGAGATGCCCTGACCATAGCCTGCGGTGATGGTAACGATTTCCGGCCATTTCTTCGGAAACAGCGGTTTGCCGCTTTTGGCTTCCGCCACTTCGATCGGCGACGGGCTCAACAGGCCAAGTGCGGTCAGAAAGGCTTTCTGCCGTTCTCCCCCGATCAACAGCGCAATCCGGGCGGTGCCGATGTTGGAGGATTTCTTGATGATGTCGGAAACCGACAGCAACGGGCCATAGTTCTTGCCTTCGAATTCGCTGATCTTGAAACGCCCCATCCGCAGCGGCGGGGTGACATCGAACATGGTTTCCGGGTTGACGAGGCCAAGCTCCATCGCTTGCGCCACTGCAAAGATCTTGAACGTCGAGCCAAGCTCGTAAACCCCCTGCACCGCTCGGCTGAACAACGGGCTGTCACCGGGATCGCCGCTGGTCGGCGCAGCGGGCCGGTCGTTCGGATCGAAATCGGGCAGCGAAACCAGACTGATGATTTCGCCGGTTTTCACATTCATCAAAATTGCCGCCGCGCCCTTGGCGTTCATCATGGTCATGCCGGTGCCGAGAACTTCTTCGACGGTGTTCTGAATGGTCAGGTCCAGCGACAGTGCCAGCGGGGTGGCAACCTGTGCCGGGTCGCGCAGCCGGTCATCCAGCGCCTTTTCAATGCCGGCAGTGCCGACGACTTCGGCCGAATTAACATCCTCGGCCCCGAACGCCGCGCCGCCCAGCACATGCGCCGCAATCGCGCCATTGGGATACAGCCGCATCTCGCGCGGGCCGAACAGCAGGCCGGGGTCACCGATATCCATGACTTGCGCCATCTGTTCGGGGCTGATCTGGCGGCGGACCCACAGGAACTTGCGGGTCCCGGTGAAATCGCGGACCAGACGCTCCTGATCCAGTTCGGGGAAAATCACCGCCAGTTCGGCGGCGGCGCGTTCGGGTTCCACCATTTCGGGCGGCTGGGCATACAGCGAATAGGTGTCCAGATTGGTGGCGAGAATCCGGCCATTGCGGTCGACGATATCGGCCCGCTGGCCGATGATCGGATTGCCCGCCTCGGCCACCTGCGGTTCCTCTGCCTCGGTCGAGGCCAGCACCCCCATCCTTGTGCCGATCAGCGC
>JAYSSN010000520.1:0-2350 GCA_043720555.1 Rhodobacterales bacterium
GCAAGTCAGGGGCAGGCCCTCGCCCGCGCCCTGCCGCGCCATCGTCGCGCGCATATCCTGGAAACCGCCGCAGCCCTCGTCCAAGCGCGGTCCGAAAGCTTTGCCAGCCAGATCACCGCCGAGGCAGGCAAGACCATCCGTCAGGCCCGAAAAGAGGTTACGCGTTGCATCAATACGCTAAAACTCTCGGCTGAAGAGGCCAAGCGCGGCGCGGGCGAAGTCATTCCTTTCGATGCCTATGCCGGATCGGAAAACCGGATGGGCTGGTTCACGCGCGAGCCGTTGGGGATCATCCTTGCCATAACCCCCTTCAACGACCCGCTGAAACTGGTTGCCCACAAACTCGGTCCGGCAATCGCGGGGGGAAATGCCGTCATTCTCAAACCTTCTGAGCTTGCGCCGCTTTCCGCGCTGGCGCTGGTGGAGGTGCTGATCGAGGCAGGGCTTCCCACTGAGGTTGTAACCCCGGTCGTGGGCGGCCCCGACCTTGGCGCGGCGCTGGTTGCAGCCCGGACGATCCGCATGGTTTCCTTCACTGGCGGGTTCAGGACCGGAGAAGCTATCTCGCGTTTGGCTGGGCTGAAAAAGCTTGCCATGGACCTTGGCGGCAATGCGCCCGTCATCGTCATGGCTGACGCAGCACTCGACCAAGCGGTCGAGGCTTGCGTGTCGGGCGCATTCTGGGCGGCGGGGCAGAATTGCATCGGCACCCAGCGCATCCTGATCGAGCGCCCGGTCTACGACGCCTTCCGCGCGGCATTTGTCGCCCAAACCGGCGCCTTGCGCCCCGGTAGCCCGCAAGACGAGGCGACCGATGTAGGTCCAATGATCACCGAAGCGGCGGCGCAAAGTGCCGAAGCTCTTGTGGCCCGCGCATTAGACGCCGGGGCGCGTCTACTGACCGGCCACAAGCGAGAAGGCGCGCTCTACGCCCCGACGGTGCTGGAATCCGTCCCGCATGACGCCGCCCTTTGGTGCGAAGAAGCCTTCGCCCCAGTGGTGACGCTGGAACCGTTCGACAGTTTCGATGAGGCCATTGCCTTGGCCAACGCCGTGGATTTCAGCCTGCATGCCGGGATTTTCACTCCAGCCTCGCTTTGGCGCTGGAGGCCGCCAGCCGCATTGAGGCTGGTGGGGTGATGGTGAATGATTCTTCGGACTACCGCTTTGATGCCATGCCCTTTGGCGGATTCAAATGTGGCAGTCTCGGCCGAGAAGGCGTGCGCTTTGCCTACGAGGAAATGACCCAGCCCAGGGTCGTTTGCATCAACCGTCAGTAATCGCCGCCATCGAGCCTAGCGCGTCCGATGCCAAGGGCAGGTGAGGAAAGCTAAGTTCTCTCTGCGCAACGGGTCTCTTCTGGGCAAAGCGTCTAAGCACCACAGCGTGCCATAGCAAGCGTGTTTGCCAGACCTCGAAGTCGGATTGCCAGGGCTGAGCACCTGGGATTCGACCTTCGCCGTAGGAAAAGGGAATGGGCCGGCCATGGCTTTCCGCGACGGTGGCCGACACCCGATTCAAAGGCGCCCGCCGGATCGGGAGTGGATATCGAACTGACACTTCTGATCATCTTTCCCCAACGACCCCCTAAACCTTTTCGGTTTTGCACTTCGTCGGTGACCGAAGATTGGCGGCTCGGGGGAAAACACATGGCAGGCACCAGCAGGATTAATGGCCGCTTCCACCTCAGTTAAGTGACAATCTGATCGCGCCGCCGGCAGTCCGCTTTCCGCCCAAACCGCCCAAGTTGCGGGCGATTGACACTATATTTCCGCGGTCCCAACATCCGCCCAAGGCAACCCAATCTCCGCCACGCCCCTCACCCCCCCCCTTGCCGGGAGAGCTGTACGACCACATCGATGCTGGCAGCGCAGGAGCGCTTCACCACGACGAAGCTCAGGACATCACCGATGGTCTCGACTGTGGCCATGGAGGCAGGGGTCAGGTCGCGAGCAATCGCGATCGTGAAAGTCGCCATGCCCGAGGTCAGCATCGGATAGAGAGCGAAGCCAAGCGCGAGATTGACCCAACGGTCAAACAGCGGTGCTGTGACCTTGAAGATCGTGCAGGCAATGGCGACCGGTGCGAAGATCACCAGCGCGCCAATCATGATCTTGGCGGCCGAGATGACAATGATAGAGACAGTCGCCATGAGGGCCGCCACCAGAAACATCAGCAGACCTGCCATGGCTCCTGTGATGTAGCTGCCGTTCTGGCTGATCGCCTGTCCGACATCGAGGGCCTTCAGATAGAGGGAATCGATACCCTCATAGAGGTTGCCGCTCCCTGCCCCGAATTCGTTCATCACGACCGCCCCGATCTCGCTTGGGGCATTGGTCAGCACGCCATA
>JAYSSN010000521.1:0-2349 GCA_043720555.1 Rhodobacterales bacterium
GCCTCAATCTTGACACACATCATCAACGCGTCTAAAAACAAAGGGTTAATGGTTGCCTGTTTGTCAAGGTTGGGCTGTAAAGCGTGATCTTGTGCGGTCGCCCGACGATCGCTCCGGATAAGACGTAAGGCTAAACAAACAAACATGCGTCCATTCCCGATGAGGAGGAATGCGCTTTGGACGGAAACCTATTTTTCGCAGAATTAGATACAGCAGAGTTTAAGCAGACGGTAGCCGGGTTACATTCCAGAACCGTTTTGGTAGCAGGTGGTGCGGGCTTCGTCGGTTCGCACCTGTGCGCCGCATTGATCTATGCCGGCCACAGGGTTATCTGCCTTGACAACCTGCAGACGGGGCGTGTCGGCAATGTGGCTGCCCTTGCCGGGCACCCCCGGTTTCAGTTCGTGCACCATGACATCATCACACCGTTCGTGATCGACGGGCCGCTGGACGAGATTTACAACATGGCCTGTGCGGCGTCGCCGCCGCTGTACCAGAAAGACCCGATCCATACGTTCCGCACCTGCGTTTACGGTTCGATGAACCTGCTGGAACTAGCCCGCCAGAAGGGCGCGCGTATTCTGCAATCCTCGACATCCGAAGTGTATGGCGACCCCGAAATCTCGCCCCAGCCCGAAGGGTATCGCGGGGCCGTCAACACGGTTGGCCCGCGCGCCTGCTATGACGAAGGCAAGCGGGCGGCCGAAACGCTGTTCTGGGAATTTGGCGAACATCAGGGCGTGGAGGTGCGCATTGCGCGGATCTTCAACACTTATGGTCCGCACATGCACCCCGAGGACGGGCGCGTCGTGTCGAACTTTGTGGTGCAGGCCCTGCTTGGACAAGACATCACGATCTATGGTGACGGGGCGCAAACCCGGTCGTTCTGCTACGTCGATGATCTGGTGGATGGTCTGATGCGGCTGATGGCCTCGTCTCACAAGCAGCCGGTGAACCTTGGCAATCCGGGCGAATTCACCATGCGCGAACTGGCCGGGATGGTGCTGCGGCTAACCGGGTCCACCTCGACTCTGGTCAAGTGCCCGTTGCCGGTAGATGACCCACGGCAGCGCAAACCCGATATTTCTCGTGCGCAAAGCCTGCTCGGCTGGGCACCGACCATTACGCTGGATCAGGGCTTGGCCCGCACGATTGCGCATTTCGCAGCCGAACTTGGTGTTCCTGCAAGGGTGGAAGCGTTGGTTTAGGATGCAAACCAACCCGACAGTACTGGTGACCGGGGGCGCGGGCTTTATCGGCGCCCATGGGTGCAAGGCGCTGCGCGCGGCGGGCATGGTGCCTGTGACCTATGACAATCTGTCAACAGGTCACCGGGATGCGGTGGTCTTCGGGCCGTTCGTTCAGGGCGATGTGCGTGATCGCCAGGCCCTTGAGGCCGCGATGCGCGCGCACCAGGTTGACGCGGTCGTGCATTTCGCCGCATCGGCCTATGTCGGCGAATCCGTGCACAACCCCGGCAAGTATTATGACAACAATGTCGGCGGCATGATTGCCCTTCTGGCGGCCTGTGACGCGGCCGGGGTGACGCAGATCGTGTTTTCGTCCAGCTGCGCCACCTATGGCGTGCCCGATCAACTGCCGATTGTCGAGACAACACCGCAGCGCCCGATCAACCCGTATGGCCGGACAAAGCTGATCTGCGAAGACATGCTGCGCGATCACAGCGCCGCATCCGCCATGCGGCATGTCAGCCTGCGCTACTTCAATGCCGCCGGGGCCGACGCGGACGGGCAGTTGGGCGAACGGCATGACCCTGAAACCCACCTGATCCCGCTGGCACTGCTGGCCGCAGCAGGCCGACGCGGGGCGCTGGGGATTTTCGGCACCGATTACGACACGCCCGACGGCACCTGCGTCCGTGATTACATCCATGTCACGGATCTGGCGCGCGCACATGTGCTGGCGCTGCACTATCTGCTGGCGGGGGGGGGCAGCACCGCGCTCAATCTGGGCACCAGCAACGGGTTGTCGGTGCGCGAGATCATTGCCGCCATCGCGCGGGCAACAGGTGCCGCGGTTCCGTTTGACGCGCAGCCGCGCCGTGCGGGCGATCCGCCGGTGCTGATCGCCGATCCGACACGCGCCTTCGAGGTGCTGGGCTTTCGCACCGTGTGTTCGGATATCGACAGCATCGTGCGTGATGCAGCGCCCTGGTTTGGACTGGAGTTTGGACAGGAGGCCACCCGTGCCATCGCTGTCTGACCCCAAATCCCCCCGCTACCTGCGTCCGATCCTGACAGGCCGGACCAAGGTAAAGTACTGGCTGCTGGTGGCACTTTGGGCCGCAGCGGCGGTGTATTTCTGGCAATGGTGGCTGCGGCCGGCGCA
>JAYSSN010000522.1:0-16567 GCA_043720555.1 Rhodobacterales bacterium
CAGGCATACCCCCATTCGTTGTCGTACCAGGCGTAAACCTTCACCTGCGTGCCGTTCACCACCATGGTGGCGCCCGCATCGATGATCGCAGACCGCGGATCGTTGGTGTAGTCCGATGATACCAGCGGCCGCACCTCATACCCCAGTATCCCGGCAAGCGGCCCGTCAGCGGCCGCCTGAAACAGGGCGTTCACCTCGTCCACGGTCGTTTGCCTTGCCACTTCAAATACACAATCGGTCAGCGATGCATTCAAAAGCGGCACCCGCACCGCATGGCCGTTCAGACGGCCCGCGAGGTCGGGATAGATCAGCGTGATCGCCGTCGCTGAGCCCGTGCTGGTCGGGATCAGGTTCAACAAGGCCGAGCGCGCGCGGCGCATGTCCTTGGCGGGCCGGTCCACAATCGTCTGGGTATTGGTCACATCATGGATGGTGGTGATCGACCCGTGTCTGATACCGATGCCTTCGTGAATGACCTTCACGACCGGGGCGAGGCAATTGGTGGTGCAACTCGCCGCCGTGATCGTGTGATGGACGGCCCGATCATAGAGATGATGGTTCACCCCGTAGACAAGGTTCAACGCGCCATCTTTGACCGGGGCCGACACCACCACCTTCGTCACCCCCGCCGCGAAATACGGCGCGATCTTTGCCACCGTCCTGAACGCGCCCGTCGCGTCGATCACCAGATCAACGCCCATTGCGGCCAATGGCAGGTCTTCAATTCGGCGATGCGCAGTCAGCGCCATGCGCCGGCCCGCGATGGTCAGACTGTCGTCGCCCGCAGTGATGGCACGCGGCCAGCGGCCATGCACGCTGTCAAACTCCATCAGCAAGGCATGCTGGTCGGGCGTCCCTTCGGGATCGTTCAGCAAAACGATTTCGCCCGCAATACCAGTATCAATCAGATCACGCAGGGCGAGTTTGCCGATCCGGCCAAGGCCGTTCAGGGCGATACGGGTCATGGTGCGTCCCTCATGCAAGGCGGTGGATGTCATCGAGGCGGCTTTGCAGCGCAACCTTTTCCAGTTCGGTGAAGGGCAGGGCGGTAAAGGCCATGATCCGGCGGCGCAGTTCGGCATAGGTGTTGGCAAAGGCGAGCGCCTTTTCGGCATCCGTTCCGCTGGCGCGCGCGGGGTCTGGCAGGCCCCAATGCGCCGTCATGGGCTGCCCCGGCCAGGGTGCGCATTCCTCGGCAGCCGCCGTGTCGCAAACGGTAAATACGAAATCCATGCGCGGGGCATCCGGAGTCTGGAACTCGGCGATATGCTTGGACCGCAGGCCGTCGACGGCATGCCCGCCCCGCTGCAACACCGCGATCGCATAGGCGTTCAACCCGGCACCGGGGCGAGTGCCCGCCGAATAGACGGCGAATCGGTCGCCCCCCAGATCGCGCAGCAGGGCCTCGGCAAAGATCGACCGGGCCGAGTTGCCCGAACACAGGAACAGCACATTGAAGGGAAGCGGCGTCATGGCAAGATCCTCTTTGCGGTAGGACAGTGGCAGGCAGATGTCCGGGCGGCCGCGGCAACAGTCATTGGCAAGGTAGCCGATCAGGTCGGCCGCAGTACCCATCGCCGCGCGGTAATAGACTGACCGTCCGTCGCGGGTGGCCGCGATCAACCCGGCCTGTTCCAGATCGGAAAGATGATTTGACAAGGTGTTCTGCTTCACACCCAGCGCCACGGCCATTTCCGTGGGCCGGACGCCGTCCGGAGCAAACCGCATCAGCAGCCGAAAGATGGCAAGCCGTCCGGGGTGACCGAGGGTGGCAAAGGTCTGGCTGGCAAGTTTCATATCCATAATTCATGAATAATGGATATGACTCTGAAGGCCAAGTGAAGATTTTGTAACATGGTGCTGTCAGGCAGGCGTCGCTGGCCACAGCCGCACGAATGAATAAAAAGCATACAACCCAATTCCTGTGGCTGACTCTCTAAAAAATTGAATTTTTTATGAAAAAAGCAGGTAACGTCCCGCTGAAATTTCTTCGCAATTCTGACGGTTCAGTCGCGCCGATCAGGCTGTCAGGCGTGCCGGCCATCGCCCCAGTCTGCCGCCTGCATTTCGCGCAGGCGGCTGGCGGTACGTTCAAACTCAAACGAGCCGGCACCTTCCAGATACAGCCGTTCCGGCGCGTCCGCTGCCGATGCAATCAGGCGCACCCGCGCTTCGTACAGCGCATCAATCAAGGTGACGAACCGTTTTGCTTCGTTGTAGTTGCTCGCCGACAGCTGCGGGATATCCTCAAGGATCAGCACCCGCAGCGCTGCGGCAATTGCCAGATAGTCCGCCGGGCCCAGCGGGCGGGCGCACAGCTCCCAAAAACCCGCGCGCCCGATGCCGTTGGCAAAGCGCGGGAACTGCACCGTCCGGCCATTCACGACCAGCGCCAGCGGTTCTCCCCGCGCTCCCCCGGTCAGATCCCGCCAGATCGCGTCCATGGCTTCGGTCGCATGACCCGCGGGGTGGAAATAGACCTGCGCACCCGTCAGGCGGTGCTGGCGATAGTCGGTGGGACTGTCCAGCGCCAGGATCTGCATCCGCGTGTGCAACAGCGCGATGAACGGCAGGAACAGCGCGCGGTTCAGACCGTCCTTGTACAGATCTTCGGGTGCGCGGTTTGACGTGGTCACGATCACCACGCCCGCATCCAGCAGCATCTGAAACAGCCGCCCCACGATCATCGCGTCGGTGATATCGGTGATCTGCATCTCGTCAATGCACAGGCAGGCAACCGTGTCGATCATCCCGGTCGCCACCGGTTCCAGCGCATCCTCCACGCCGCGTTTGCGGGCGGCGTGCATGCCCCGGTGCACCTCTTGCATGAAGGCGTGGAAATGCACCCGGCGTTTGCGCGGAATGTCGGTGGCGGCAAAGAACAGATCCATCAGCATGGATTTGCCCCGCCCGACGCCGCCCCACAGATACACACCCTTCGGGGCATCTGGTGATTTGCGAAAGCGCGACAGGAAGCTGCGCCTGCGCCCCGCCTGATCCTCCAGCCATTGCCGGATCTCGTCCAGCGCGGGCAGCACATCGCGCTGCGTGTCGTCGGCGCGCAAAGTACCCGCTGCAACGCGAGCATCGTAGATATCGATCAGGCTTTCGGCAAATGCGTCACGCATGATCGGCTTTTGCCCGATCCGCCCGCCCCTTGGCCAGCGCATATTCTGCCGCAGCGCGCCCCGCCCAGCGCCCGGTTGCCATGCAGGCCGTCAGCAGATACCCCCCCGTGGGGGCATCCCAATCCAGCATCTCGCCACAGGCAAACACGCCCGGCAGGCGACGCAACTCCAGCCCATCGGTCAGCGACGCCCGCGTGATCCCCCCCGCGGTCGAGATCGCCTCATCCAGTGGGCGCAGCCCCGCATGGCGCAGGGGCAACGCTTTCAGAAACGGCGCAAGGTTTGCGGGCAGCGGCCGCGCCACCTCCATCACCAGTGCGATCGCCGCCGGGGACAGGCCCAGCTTGCGCAACCTGTTGGTCGCCGTCTCCCCCCCGCGCATCGCGCCCAGACGTGCCGCCACCACGTCCACCGCCAGATCGGGCAGCAAATCCACGGTCAGCGCCGCCCCTGCCCGCAATGCAGGCGACAGCGCGTAAAGCCCGCCGCCTTCGATCCCCTTCGCGCCGATCACAACTTCGCCCCGCGACATGATCCCCCCGGCCCGCAAAGCAATGCTTTTCAACGGCTGGCCAAAGACCCGCGCCATGGGTGCCGACCACTCCACCCGCAGTCCTGCATTCGACGGCTGGAACGGCGCGACATCGACGCCCGCCGCGCGCAAACCCGGCACCCATGCCCCATCCGCGCCCAGCCGCGCCCAGCTGCCCCCGCCCAGCGCCAGCACCGTGACATCCGGGGTCACCACCTGGCGCCCTGCCGCGGTGTCGAATTCCCCACCGCCAACCCAACGCCAGCCCGTCCGTAATTCCACCCCCTGCGCGCCCAACCGCGCGAGCCAGGCCCGCAACAAGGGCGACGCTTTCATCGCCACCGGAAATACCCGCCCGGACGATCCTGTGAACACCGCGATACCCAGATCCCGGCACCATGCCTGCACAGCCTCCGGCCCGAACGCCGCCAGCATCGGCGCCAGCCACCCTGCATCATAGCGCGCGGCAAAATCCGGTACACGTTCCGCCTTGGTGAGGTTCAGCCCCGACTTCCCCGCCATCAGGAATTTGCGCGCCGGTGTCGCCTTCGCCTCGGCCACCACCACGCGCAACCCAGCCTCGGCCAGCGCTTCTGCCGCCATCAGCCCGGCCGGGCCCGCCCCGATGACAAGCGCGTCCGTCACGCCATCTGACCTTTGATTTCCACCACGCGGTGCGGATAGGGCATCTCGATTCCCGCATCCTTCAGGGTGTTCCAGATCGCAAACAGCACCGGGCTTTGATACTTGTTGCGCCCGTCATCTATGCCGTTCACCCAGAACTCCACCGCGAAATCAACCGAACTTTCGCCAAATCCGCGCAGTTCACAATCCGGCCCGTCGGGTTTTTGCAGAACGAACGGCAGCTTGCCCACCGCCGCCTCGATCATCGCGGGCACCAGATTGATATCAGTGTCATAGCTGACCGAAAACACTGCCTGATAGCGGTTCGCACTGCCCTGATCGGAATAGTTTACTACCCGCGTCGTCACAAAATGCTCGTTTGGCACCACGATCCATTTTCCATCGAACGTCTCGAGGATGCAGGCCCGCGCTGTCATCCTGACGATTGTCCCCTTCTCGCCGCCATCCAGTTCGACATAGTCGCCGACCGTGGTCTGACCCTCCAGCAGCAGGATCACGCCCGACACGAAGTTCGCGGCAATCTGTTGCAGGCCAAGGCCGATCCCCACGCCCAGAGCGCCGCCGATGACCGCGAACGCTGTCAGATCGATCCCCATGATGGACATCAGCAACAAAAACGCTGTGCCAAAGATCGCCAGCTCTGCCGCCTTCACGGCCAACTGCCGCGTCGCGGGCCGGATTGCATCCTGCGCCTTGATGTAGCCAGCACTTTGCTGGTTCGACCAACCGCCCATCCAAAACAGGATGCTGCCCGCCACCATCCCCCGGATCAGCGCCAGCAGTGTGAACCGGATGTTGCCCACACCCACGACCGTTGCATCCAGGTAGGCCATCACGGCATCCAGCGCGCCCAGCGCATAAAGCCCCGCCACCGGCAGCAGCACGAATTTGCCCAGCAGCCGCAGGAAGCCATCGGTCAGCACATGCTGCACGACCGCCCGCGCCGCCAGAAACAGAAAGACCCGCTTGCCAAAGGCGATCACCTCGCCCGCACCGAACATCGACCGGGTGACCTGTTCGCCCAGCGCGGTGAACCCATAGGCCAGCAGGGGCAGCAGCAGCGGCAAGAACCGCAACAGGAACCGCAGCATGCCCGCAACGATCCCGGTGCGTCCCTCAGCCGGGGTCAGCAGCCGCGTCGCCACAGGCTGCAACCGCGCCGTCGCCAGCCGGGCCAGCAGATAGGATAATGCCAGCAGCCCGAACTGCGTCCAGGCAGCGGGGCTGGTCAGCCAGCCCATTGCAACCGCACCCCCCTGATCGATCCAGCCCCAGATGCGGTCCATCATTGCGCCCTCACTCCCCATCGTCGCGCCCCTTGCCGGTCCTGCACAGCGCCGACCTGCGGAAAACCACACGTGTGCGACCGTTTACCACCCTCGCTGCGCCGCGCAATCACCCGCCTTGCATCCGGTCCAGCCGCAATTGTGCCGCGCGCCGGTGCCCCTCCAGCCCTTCACTTGCCGCCTGCCGGGCTGCCGGGGGCGCCACTGCCTGTACCCCGGCAGGCGTCAGCCACTGGTGGGTGGCGATCTTCACATAAGAACCGACCCACAGCCCGCCAGTATAGCGCCCGGCGCCCATGGTCGGCAGTGTGTGGTTGGTGCCCGAACATTTGTCGGAATAAACCACACTCGCCAGTTCCCCGATGAACAACGAACCATAGTTCGACAGCCGTGCCGCAAACCCCCGTGCATCCACCGTATGCACCTGCAAATGCTCTGCCGCGATGTGGTCCGAATAGGCCACCATCGCGGCCTCATCCACTGCGACGGCTATCTCGCCATAATCCCGCCACGCGGGCGCTGCGACATGGGCTGTGGCCAGCGTTGCCAGCTGTGCCTCGACCTCGGCCAGGACCGCCACCGCCAACGGCGCATGCGTGGTGATCAACCCCACCCGCGTGCGTACATCATGCTCGGCCTGCGCCAGAAGATCCGTTGCAATCATCGCAGCATCGCCCGTCGCATCCGCCAGCACATAAATCTCCGACGGCCCTGCCAGCTGATCGATCCCCACGGGGCCGAACACCTGCCGCTTGGCCTCGTTCACAAAGGCATTGCCCGGCCCCATGATCTTGTCCACCGCGGGCACGGTTTCAGTGCCATAGGCCATCGCCGCAATCGCCTGTGCGCCCCCGATGCGGAAAATCCGATCCGCGCCCGAAAGATGGCACCCGGCAATCATCGCCCGGTGCGCATTTGGCGGCAGACAGGCGATCACCTCGGCCACGCCCGCAACCTTTGCCGGGACAATCGTCATGATCGGCGCGGACAACAGCGGAAAGCGCCCGCCCGGCACATAACAGCCGACCCGCCCGATCGGGATCACCCGGTGCCCCAGATGCACGCCGGGCAGCAGTTCGACATCCAGCGGCAGGATCGTTGCCAACTGCGCCTCTGCAAACCGGCGGACATTGGAAATCGCAAATTCCGTGTCGGCACGGGTCTGCGGGTCAAGGTCATCAACTGCCGCCGCCCGATCCGCCGCGGTGACTTCAAACGCACCGTCCACGCCATCGAACCGCCGTGCATAGTCCCGTACCGCTGCATCGCCACGGGCGCGCACATCTGCGAGCACCTGCGCCACGGTGGTGGCAACCGCCGCCATATCGTGGACATTTCGGGTAGGGACTTTGATCCAGGTGATGCCGGGGAAGGTCATGGAGGTTCCTCTGGTTTTGGGCCAGCATATCGCCGCTTGGCGCCGCGCGCAGCCCCTGACCGGCACCTCGGGCCAAAAGGTAAAATAACCCTGCCGGTCACATCATAACATATTGATAAAAAATATAAAAAATGACATCTGCGGTAAAGAAGTTATTCGTCACGCCCGCTTTCCCACCACCGCCACGCCCAGCGTTTCCAGCACCTTTGCCTCGATCTGTGCGGCATCCATGCCTGCAACGCGGTACATCGCCTCGGGCGAGGCCTGGTCGATGAAGATATCGGGCAACACCATCGAGCGGTACTTCAACCCGCGGTCAAACACGCCTTCATCGGCCAGCAGTTGCGCCACGTGGCTGCCAAACCCGCCAGTCGCGCCTTCCTCGATCGTGATCAGCGCTTCGTGATGTGCGGCCAGTTGCAGGATCATCTCGCGGTCCAAAGGTTTCGCAAACCGCGCATCCGCCACCGTGGGCGCAAGCCCCCGCGTGGCCAGCACCTCGGCTGCTTTCAGCACTTCGGCCAGCCGGGTGCCAAACGACAGGATCGCCACGCGGGCACCTTCGCGGATCACCCGGCCGCGGCCAATGGTCAACGGCACGCCGCGCGCGGGCATCTCTACCCCCACGCCATCACCGCGCGGAAATCGGAACGCAATGGGGCCTTCGTCATGCGCCGCAGCCGTGGCCACCATGTGCACCAGTTCGCCCTCGTCGGCTGCCGCCATGACCACGATCCCCGGCAGGTTTGCCAGAAACGCCACATCGAATGATCCCGCGTGCGTGGCCCCGTCCGCCCCGACCAGCCCCGCCCGGTCAATGGCAAAGCGCACCGGCAGACGCTGGATCGCCACGTCATGCACGACCTGATCGTACCCGCGCTGCAGGAAGGTGGAATAGAGCGCGCAGAACGGCTTCATCCCGCCCGCCGCCAAGCCTGCGCTGAACGTCACCGCGTGCTGTTCGGCAATCCCCACGTCAAAGCACCGCTGCGGAAACCGTTCCGCGAACAGATTGAGCCCGGTGCCATCCGGCATCGCCGCCGTGATCGCCACGATTTTCGCATCAGCCTCCGCCTCGCGGATCAGGCTTTGAGCGAACACCTTGGTATAGCTGGGCGCGTTCGACGCGGCCTTGGTCTGCGCCCCCGTCAGGACATCGAATTTGCCCGTCGCATGGCCCTTGTCGCTGGCGGCCTCGGCAGGTGCATAGCCCTTGCCCTTTTTCGTCAGCACATGGATCAGCATCGGCCCGGTCGCGCGCGCCTTGACTGTGCGCAGCACCGGCAACAGCGCATCCAGATCATGCCCGTCAATCGGGCCGACATAGGAAAACCCAAGTTCCTCGAACAACGTGCCACCCACGGCCATGCCTTTCAGCATGTCCTTTGCGCGCTTTGCGCCTTCCTGCAGCGGGCCGGGCAGCAGGGACACGAAACCCCTGGCCGCGTTCTTCAGATCCTGCAAGGGCGCCTCGGCATAAAGGCGGCTCAGATACGACGACATCGCCCCCACAGGTGGCGCAATGCTCATTTCATTGTCATTCAGGATCACGATCAGGCGCTTTTTCAGATGACCCGCGTTGTTCATTGCCTCATACGCCATGCCGGCCGACATCGCGCCATCGCCGATCACGGCAATCGCGTCGCCCGCATCGCCACCCAGATCGCGCGCGGCGGCAAAGCCCAGTGCTGCACTGATCGACGTCGACGAATGCGCCGCCCCGAACGGGTCGTAGGGACTCTCGCTGCGTTTGGTAAAACCCGAAAGCCCCCCCTCCATCCGCAGCGTGCGGATACGGTCGCGCCGGTCGGTCAAAATCTTGTGCGGATAAGACTGGTGGCTGACATCCCAGATGATCTTGTCACGCGGCGCATCGAACACCGCATGCAGCGCCACGGTCAGCTCCACCACACCCAGACCCGCGCCCAGATGGCCGCCCGTCGTTGATACCGCTGCAATTGTCTCGGCGCGCAATTCATCAGCCAGTTGCCGCAGTTCGCGGTCCGTCAGGCCCTTCATGTCGGCCGGAAGGCGCACGCGGTCCAATAACGGGGTATTCGGGGCATCAGTCATTCAACTCTCCCGCGCGATGGTAAACCGCGCTGCGTCTTTCAACAGATCCGCGCGCGGCCCGTATGGCGCCAAAGCATCGCAGGCCGCATCCACCAAGGACGTGGCCCGCGACCGCGCGCCATCAAGCCCCAGCAGTGAAACAAAGGTGGCCTTGCCGGCATCGAAGTCTTTTTGCAGCCGCTTGCCCGCTTTGGCGGCATCGCCTGTCACATCCAGCACGTCATCGGCAATCTGAAACGCCAACCCCAGCGCCGTCGCATAAGCCCGCAACGGTGCCGCGTCCGCGCCTGCCATCACTGCCCCCGCCTCGGCCGACCAGCAGATCAGCGCGCCCGTCTTGCCTGCCTGCAATACGGTGACCTGATCAAGGCTGAACGGCACCGCCGCCGTCTCGGCCGCAATGTCCAGCGCCTGCCCCAGCACCATGCCATCTGCACCGGATGCCCGCGCCAACCCCGAAACCAAGGCGATCCGCACATCGCCCGACCCCAGAGCCGGGTCCGTCAGCAATTCAAACGCCAAAGACTGCAACGCGTCCCCTGCCAGCACTGCCGTCGCCTGATCCCATTTCACATGCACCGTGGGCTGCCCGCGCCGCAGCGTATCGTCATCCATGCAAGGCAGATCGTCATGCACAAGGCTGTAGGCATGCAGCGCCTCGACCGCCGCTGCCGCGCTCAGCGCGCGGGCAGGCTCTATCCCCAGCATCGCGGCACTTTCCAGCACCAGAAACCCGCGCAGCCGCTTGCCGCCCTGCACGGCATAGCGCATCGCGTGCACCAGCGGCACATCGGCCCTGGCCGCAAGTGCCGCGATCAGCCGCACCTCGACCCGTTGCGCCGCCGCAGCCAGGGCCGCAGGAAAGCTCACATCCCCTCCACCGGGGTTGTGCCCACAGCCCGGCCTTCGGCCGCGCGGATCAGCTCCACCTTTTCTTCCGCGGCCTGCAACTTGCCCGCACAATGCGCCCGGAGGGCTGCACCCCGTTCATACAGCGCAATCGACTGCTCCAGCGGGACCTCGCCTTTTTCCAGGGCGGACACCACCTGTTCAAGTGCGGCCATCGCATCTTCAAAAGTCATCTCGGCAATCGGTTTGTCGCTCATCGTTCCCCCAAGGCACCCACATGGGCCGCCACGCAATCGCTCAAGGCTGTCAGATCATAACCACCTTCCAGACAGGACACCACCCGATCGCCAGCAATCGCGCACAGCCGCCGCGTCAGCCAGGCATAATCCGCAGCCTGCCACAGCAACCCCGCCAAGGGATCATCCGCATGTGCATCAAACCCCGCGGAAATCAGCAGAAGTTCAGGCGCGTATGTGGCGAGCGCCGGAAAAACCTGCGCCTCGTAGCGCGCCCGCATCGCCGCCCCGCCCGATCCTTCACGCAACGGAATGTTGATGATCTGCCCGTGCGCGCCCTTTTCCGACGCCGCCCCCGACCCCGGAAACAGCGGCATCTGGTGGCTGGAGATCAACAGGCACCGCGCTTCGTCCCACAGCAAATCCTGGGTGCCATTGCCGTGATGCACGTCGAAATCCACGATGGCGACACGGGTCAAGCCATGCACCGCCATCGCGTGCCGGGCTGCAATGGCGACCGCACCGAAAATGCAAAACCCCATGGCAGTCTGCGCTTCCGCATGATGGCCCGGCGGCCGTGCCGCGACAAAGGCGCGCCCCCCGTCCGTGGCCGCGTCCATTACCGCGTCGACCGCCGCACAGGCCCCGCCCACAGACCGCATCGCCGCCTCGAACGATCCCGGCGAAAGATAGGTATCGCCATCCAGCTGTGCCCAGCCCGCCTGTGGCACAGCGGCCCTGACCCGCGCCAGATACGCCGCCGGATGGCAGCGCAGTACATCCGCATCCCGCCCGATCGGCATGTCATGACGGTCCAGCGGCATTGCCGCCAGACCGCGCGAAACTGCCTCCATGCGCGCCACCTGTTCGGGGTGTCCGGGGGGCGTCACGTGCCCCAGACAATCCGCATGGGTGTAAAGCGCGACTGTCACCCCTGCGCGTCCTGACAGGCCAACACCTCGACAATCGCCGTATCGGTGCCCGACAGGTCGATCACCATCACCTCGGTATCCCCCGATGAAAGCGACAGCGTGTTGCGTTGCGCAAGGTCGGTCAGAAATTCGGCAGAATCAAAGGGGATGACCACGCCGGGCAATTCGCCCAGATGCGTTCCGTTTGCCTCGCCCTCATAGGGTTCCTCGTCCAGCAGAAACGATACCGGATAGGCCGCGCCATCCTCGATGTGACCCCAGCCCTCATTGAACGCCGCGACGTAACCATCGCCGTCGGTCGCGTTGATGCCGATGCGCACAGCGGATCCGTCCTCAAATTCGGCCTGGATCAGGCAGCCATTGCCCAAGGTCGGGTCAACCATGACGGCCCAGCCGTCAACCTCGCTGTATTCCTCCAGCTCCTGAGCCACCGCACCGGCCGTCACAAGGCAAAGCCCAAGCGCAACCGTCGTCGTGAATACCCGCATTCCATTCTCCCTAAGGTGCAGCGAGGTGCCACACGTCAGCAGCACGAACAGAAACTTCTGTACGATGTCAATCCGGTGCCAGCATGTAGCCCTCGCCCCGCACCGTCTGCAGGTAGCGCGGCTGTTTCGGGTCCGCCTCGATCTTGCGGCGCAGGCGCGTGATCTGCACATCGACCGCCCGTTCCTGCGCGCCCGCTTCTTCGCGCCCCAGATCGCCCACCAGCCGGTCCCGGCTGATTGCTGCCCCCGGTGCGGCGGCAAAGATGCGCATCAGCGCGGACTCCGTCGCCGTCAGGCGTACCAGGTCCGCACCCCGCCATAACTCGCCCCGATCCAGATCGTAGCGCACCGGCCCCATGTGCAGCAGTTTCGGTCCCATTTCGGCTTTTACCACCGGCACGCGGCGCAAAATCGCGTTGATGCGCAGCAGCAGCTCTTTCGGCTCGAACGGTTTGACCAGATAGTCATCAGCCCCCGCCTCGAACCCCTCGATGCGGTTTTGCGCCTCGCCCTTGGCGGTCAGCAGCAGGATCGGCACCGCCATGCGCGCCCGCAAATCCCGTGTCAGTGTCACGCCATCTTCGCCCGGCATCATGACGTCCAGCACGATCATGTCGAATTCCAGCCCGGCCAGCAACCGCCGCGCCTGTGCCGCATCCCGCGCGACGGTCACCAGAAATCCGTTCCGCATCAGGAACTTCTGTAACAGCCCCCGGATCCGTTCATCATCGTCGACCACCAATAAGTGCGGTTGTGCTTCAATCATCATCCACCCTCTTTCAGCCGACCATAGTGCCGTCGCATGTCGGGGTCCATCATCGCCTCAAGCACCTGCCGAAAGCCTGCAACCGCAGCCGGCCCCGCCGCCCGGTACGCCGCCCGCATCCGGGCCCGCTGCGCCTCGGACAATTGCCGCTCCAGGCCCGCACCTTTTTCCGTCAGGTGCAGATGCCGCTCGCGCCGGTCCGCGCGGCCCACCCGCGCCTCCACCAGCCCATCCTCCATCAGCGTCCGCAGCACCCGGTTCAGGCTTTGCTTGGTCACCCCCAGAATGGACAACAGGTTGCTGACCGTCGTCCCCGGACTGCGTCCGATGAAATGGATCGCCCGGTGGTGCGCCCGCCCGTAATCCATGCCCTCAAGAATCCGGTCCGGGTCGGCGGTAAAGCCCTGATAGGCAAAGAACATCGCCTCGATCCCTTTCCTGACCTGTTCATCCGTCAGGAAAAGCAGGCTCTCGCCCCGGTTTGAACCCTCTGCCATGGCCACCTCCATGGCGCGGATTTTATGTCAGCCTTGTTGACTTTCCAAGACTCAACTGCTAGCCAAACCGTGATTTTGCGCAACATTATGTCCGAAGCGGACATAATAGCGCAATATGTGCAAAGCTGAGGGAGGTTGAGATGGCAGGATATGATGATCGTGATGGCTTCATCTGGATGGATGGCAAGCTGGTAGACTGGCGTTCGGCGAACGTCCACATCCTGACCCACGCCATGCATTATGCATCATCCGTGTTTGAAGGCGAGCGGTGCTATAACGGCAAGATCTTCAAATCATCCGAACATTCCGAACGCCTGCGCACCTCTGGCGAACTTCTCGACATGCCGCTGCCCTACACGGTGGCCGAAATCAACGCCGCCAAGGAAGCCACGCTCAAGGCCAACAACCTGACCGACGCGTACGTCCGTGCGATTGCATGGCGCGGTGTCGGCGAAGACATGGGGGTGGCCGCCAAACGCAACCCGATCCGCATGGCGGTGGCCTGCTGGACATGGGGCAGCTATTACGGTGATGCCAAAATGAAAGGCGCCAGGCTCGACATTGCGAAATGGAAACGCCCCAGCCCCGAAACCATCCCGCATCAGGCCAAGGCCGCGGGTCTGTATATGATCTGCACCATGTCCAAACACGCGGCCGAGGCAAAAGGGTGCTCTGATGCCATGATGTTCGACTATCGCGGCTATGTGGCCGAGGCGACGGGTGCCAACATCTTCTTCGTCAAGGACGGCGAAGTGCACACGCCGAAGCCCGATTGCATCCTGAACGGCATCACGCGCCAGACCGTCATCGGCATGCTGCGCGACATGCAGATCAAGGTTCACGAACGCCACATCATGCCCGAAGAGCTGGAAGGGTTTGAGCAATGCTGGTTGACCGGCACCGCCGCCGAAATCACCCCGGTCGGCCAGATCGGCACCTATAACTTTGACGTGGGCGATCTGACCCGCCGGGTGTCGGCGGAATACGAAAAGCTGGTGCGGGCGTAGTTCTTGTAACGCAGGGGTGCGCCTTTTGCGCGCACCCTATGCCATTACGCCTCTTGTCCGCGATCGATCCGGCAATACGCCACCACACGGGCGTTGCTGTCGGTGCGGGGTTTCGGGTGATGGATCGTTGCGCGCAGCAGCGCGTCGGTTTGCTGGCGCTCGATCCGCAGAAACTGCATCAGGCGTGACGCATCAGGCAGGCTGCGCTTGTCGGCAAGATGTTTCATCCCGGTCTCCCCCCATGAAAAGCAGAACCAGAGACTACCACGATTTGACCGCATCCGAACCAGAACTTGAACAGCGCAGGCCAGCATTCGCCGATCCGGCGCCACGCGACAAAAGGCGGGCCGCGGCGGGCCCGCCGTTGTCAGCCTTCTGGGCCTGTTCAGGCAATCGTCGTTTCAACCGGCAATCCGGCCTTCAGCGCGTCGGAATAGGGGCAGATGAAATGCCCGGCCGCCACCAGCCGTGTGGCCGCCTCGTTCGCCACACCCGGCAAGCTCACCGTCAGACCAATCTTCAGGCCAAAGCCGCCCTCGTCGCGCAGCCCGATGCCGACGCTTGACGTGACGCTCGCATCTGCGGGCACGGCTGGCAGTGTCGTATCCTTGCTTGCGGCAAACCGCATCGCCCCCAGATAACACGCCGCATAGCCCACCGCGAACAGCTGCTCGGGGTTGTTGCCCTGACCGTTGCCGCCCATTTCCGTGGGTACGCCCAGCGTCACATCCAACGCGCCGTCCAGCGTCGCTGAATGCCCGTCACGCCCACCGCCGGTAGCTTTGGCCTGCGCGGTATAAATCACCGATGTCATCTGTCTCTCCATTGTATCGCCTGCGATATTATCGTTGGCGATATAACAGACCCGCAGAAGTCGTTCAATCCCTTGCGATTGTATCCCCTGCGATTTATCCTGACCAAAAGGAAGAGCCACATGTCTGTGATCCCACCGCTCGACCAGCAGATCTGCTTTTCGCTCTATTCGGCGAGCCTTGCGATGAGCAGCCTTTACAAGCGCCTGCTCACACCGCTCGGGCTTACTTATCCGCAGTTCATCACCCTGATCGCGCTCTGGACGCAGGATAATCAGACCGTTGGTCAACTGGGCACACGGCTGTGCCTTGAATCGAACACCCTGACGCCACTGCTGAAACGGATGGAGCAGGCCGGTCTTGTTACCCGCACGCGGGACGCGCAGGACGAACGCATGGTGCGCATCACACTCACCGCCGCCGGTCGCGCGATGGAAGGGCAGGCGCAGCATATCCCAGACTGCATCAGGGCGGCGACGGGCATCGACGCAGCGGCACTCAGCGCATTGACGACCCGCGTCGCCGCCTTGCGCGATCAGGTCGCTCAGGCCTGAAGCCGGTCACAGGCCCAGCGCGCCGCATCCGCCACTGCGGCATCGGCATCGGCCACCAGCCCCGCCGCCACGGCACGCAGCGCAGGCATCCCGGAATTGCCGATCGCATACAGCACGTTGCGGACAAACCGGTCCCGCCCGATCCGCTTGACCGGACTGCCGGCAAACCGCGCCCGGAACGCGGCATCGTCCAGTACCGCCAATTCCGCCAGCAGCGGCGAGGCGACGCGCGGCAGATAGCCGATCTCCGAGGCCGCCACCGCAAACTTGTTCCAGGGGCACACCGCCAGACAGTCATCGCAACCATAGATCCGATTGCCCATCAGTGCCCGCAGCGCTTCGTCCACCGGCCCCTTATGTTCGATCGTCAGATACGAAATACACCGCCGGGCATCCAGCTGATACGGGGCCGGAAACGCCCGCGTCGGACAGATGTCGAGGCAGGCCGTGCACGATCCGCAATGGCTCGGCGCGGCGACATCCTTTGGCAGATCCAGCGTAGTGAAGATCGCCCCCAGAAAAAACCAGTTTCCCAGCTCGCGGCTTAGCAGATTCGTGTGCTTGCCCTGCCACCCCAGCCCCGCCGCCTGCGCCAGCGGCTTTTCCATCACCGGTGCCGTATCGACAAAAACCTTGATCTCGCCCCCAGCAGTATCAATCAGCCATCCCCCCAGCCGCTTCAGTCGCCGCTTCACCAGATCATGGTAATCCCGCCCCTGCGCATAAACGCTGACGGCCGCACGATCACGCTGCTTCAGCACCGCCAGCGGATCGCCCACGGGCGTGTACATCTCCGCCAGCATCACCACCGACCGTGCCGCGGGCCACAGCGCCGCCGCCGCGCCGCGCCATTCCGCCCGGTCCGCCATCCACCCCATCTGCCCGTGATACCCCGCCTCCAGAAAAGCCGCCAACCGCGCAGCGCCATCAGGCACCGCATCCGGCGCGCAAATACCCATGGCGGAAAAGCCGACAGCCCGCGCTTCCGCAGCGAGCCGGTCTTTCAGGATTTCTGGGTTCATTTTCTGTCCACAAGTATCCCACGGGGGGCCGGGGGTGTGAAACCCCCGGCGGCCTGCCACTCAGAAATCCAGATCGGCGTAATGCGCGGCTGGCGGAAACCCCGACACCTGATCGGCCAGCAGTGCCCGGAAGCTGGGCCGCGACTTGATCTTGGCATACCAGTCCTTCACCACGGCCGACCGGTGCCAGTCGACATCGCTGATGTAGTCCAGGCACGACAGATGTGCCGCCGCGGTCAGGTCCGCCAGTGTCATCACATCGCCGGCCAGCCAGCGGCGTTCATCCAGCAACAACGCCAGATAATCAATATGCACCTTGATCCGCTGCGATCCCAGCTTCACATTCTTCGAATCCGGGTAGC
>JAYSSN010000523.1:0-2337 GCA_043720555.1 Rhodobacterales bacterium
ATGGCATCACGCCAGATGGGGCGGCCATTCATGTGGCAGGTCAGGTGCACCGACGGGTTCCAGCCGCCCGAGACAGCAAGGCAATCGGTTTCGACGCGAAATTCATTGTCGCCCTGCTTGACCGTGATGAAGGACAGGGCATGGCGGCCGGATGTGCCGGTGACGACAGCACCCTTGTGGACGGGGAAGGCTTCATCCACCGACGCGTCCTCGCGGGGATCGATCAGGGCGGCGATGGTGATGCCTGCGGTTGCGAGGTCACGCGCGGTGCGGCGGGCGTCGTCGTTGTTGGCAAATACCGTGATGCGCTTGCCGGGGGATACACCATAGCGATTGAGGTAGCTGCGCACGGCGCTTGCCATCATGATGCCCGGCCGGTCGTTATCGGCGAAGGCGATGCTGCGTTCGATGGCGCCCGCGCACAGGATCGCGCGGCTGGCGCGGATGCGCCAGAAACATTCGCGCGGCAGGTGGTTTTGTGCCGCTACATGCAGGCCGACACGTTCCAGGGCGCCGTAGGAGCCATGGTCATAGGCCCCGGTCACGGTGGTGCGGGGCATCAGGCGGACGTTGGGCATGGCGGAAAGTTCCGCCAGGATTTCGGCTGTCCACTCTGCACCGGACTTGCCGTCCAGCGTGATGGTTTCGGACAGCAGCCGCCCCCCCATCCGTGCGCCTTCGTCCGCGAGTATCACATCGGCACCCGCCCGCGCGGCGGTGAGGGCGGCCATCAGGCCCGCAGGGCCCGCGCCGATCACCAGTATGTCACAGTGGGCATAGGCCTGTTCATAGGGGCTGGTGTCATGCTGGCCCGACAGGCTGCCGAGGCCCGCCGCGTGGCGGATCAGGGGTTCGTAGACCTTTTCCCAGAACGCGCCGGGCCACATGAAGGTCTTGTAATAGAAGCCGGCGCTGAAGAAGGGCGACAGGGCATCGTTGATGCTCATCGCGTCCCAGCGCAGCGACGGCCAACGGTTCTGGCTTTGCGCGGTCAGACCGTCGTAGATTTCCTGCACCGTGGCGCGGGTGTTGGGGGTTTTCTGTGTGCCATCCAGCACTTCCACCAGGGCGTTTGGTTCTTCCGACCCCGCCGTCATCACCCCGCGCGGGCGGTGGTACTTGAAGCTGCGCCCGACCAGCTTGACGTCATTGGCCAAAAGCGCCGAGGCAAGCGTGTCGCCCGCATATCCCGCATAATCCTTGCCGTCGAAACGGAAGCGGAGCGGCTTGGTGCGGTCGATCAGACCTTTGCCATCGATCCTCATGCGCTCACCTCGCGGCCCGCGACCAGCGTGGTGGCCAGTTCCTCATGCGTGATGGTGTTGCGGGTGACGACCAGCCACTGGGCGCAACCCTGTTCGTGATACCACAGGTCTTTTGTGACGCCTGCCGGATTGTCGCGCAGATGCAGGTAGTTGTCCCAGGCCTGCGGATCATCCGTGGCAGGGCGGTTCAGATAGTCATCCGCACCGTAGTAGTAGAACTCACGCCGGTCGCGGGGGCCGCAGAGGGGGCAGGTGATGCGCATTTAAGGGGCCTAGTGCAAATTATGCTGCGACCCCGTGCCTTCCTCGTCGAGGATATGGCCGGTCGCAAAGCGGTTGAGTTTGAATTTGGCGGCGACCGGGTGGGACTCGCCCGTGGCCATCAGATGCGCCATGCACCAGCCCGATGCCGGCACAGCCTTGAACCCGCCGTAGTTCCAGCCGCAATCGAGGAACAGCCCGTCGATGTGGGTCTTGTCGATGATCGGGCTGCCGTCCGGCGACATGTCCATGATACCGCCCCATGATCGCAACACTTTCGCGCGCCCGATCATCGGCATCAGGGTCATGCCCGCCTCCATCACGTGTTCGACCATCGGCAGGTTGCCGCGCGCGGCGTAGCTCGCGTAGAAATCCAGATCACCGCCAAACACGAGGCCGCCCTTGTCGGACTGGCTGATGTAGAAGTGCCCCATGCCAAAGCTGACGACGTGGTTGATGACGGGCTTCAGCCCTTCGGTCACAAACGCTTGCAGGACGTGGCTTTCGATTGGCAGGCGCATGCCCGCCATGGCCGCCACCTGGGATGAGCGGCCTGCCACGATGATCGCCACCTTTTTCGCCTTGATCGCCCCGCGCGAGGTCTGCACGCCGCTGACCTTGCCGTTTTCGATGTCGATGCCCGTTACTTCGCAGTTCTGGATCAGATCGACGCCCCGGCTGTCGGCCCCGCGTGCGTAACCCCATGCGACGGCATCGTGGCGGGCGGACCCGCCGCGCGGGTGCAGAAGGCCGCCGTAGATGGGAAAGCGGGTTTGCTCAAAGTCGAGGTAGGGCAGATGTTCGCGCACGC
>JAYSSN010000524.1:0-16494 GCA_043720555.1 Rhodobacterales bacterium
GCGAGAATGCCCGCATAGGTTGCGGGCATTTTGCATTCTGGTTGTTTCCTGAATGCTAAAAATCAAAGAATAACGATCTTTTAGCCCCATTGTCGCCAACATTCTCGGACATTTTCACGGTGATAGGAACAGTCGTGCGGTCATTTGGCCGTGCACGGGGCCTGGGTGAGTCGCGGCAGATCGGGGTTTATGCACCCGCCGCCTTACCCGCCCCGCCTTGAAAGGGACGTTGTGGCAATGACGAGCGTGGCAACACTACAACCGGAACCGGCACCCATTGTGGCGTGCACGATTTCGCGTGACGTGCAGAACTTCGATCTGCTGATCGACGATATGGAACGCGAGCTGGGCGAAAGCTGGGGCGACCTTGGGTTTGACGACGCCATGCTGTTCTTTGAACAGCCCGATGCCGCGACGCTGGAGTTTGTCGCCATCGCGGTCAATCAGGAGGATGAAACCAACCTCGCGCAGATTACCCAGATTATTCAGGCGGCCAAAAGCAGGGATATCCGGGTCATCCTGATCGCCGATCAGGTCAGCCCGATAGCCCTGCACCAGTTGCTGCGCCTGGGCGGCGACGATTTCGTGCCCTATCCGCTGCCGGACGGGGCGCTGCGCGACTCGATCGAGCGAATGCGGACAGCGGCCATCACGCAGGCCACGGCGCAGTCCGCCGCAGCCGAACGTGACCTGGCGCGCGACAACGAAGTTGTGGTCGTGCCGGCGTTCAAGGCCAAGGGCGACCGGGACGGTGTCGTTCTGCCGGTTCACGGCCTTGCCGGCGGTACCGGGGCATCGACGTTTGCCGCCAACCTGGCGTGGGAGCTGGCTATATCGTCGGCCAAGGACGGGCCACGGGTCTGCCTGCTGGATTTCGACTTTCAGTATGGATCGGCGGCCACCTATCTGGACCTGCCGCGCCGCGAGGCGGTGTTCGAGCTGTATTCAGACACCGAAGCCGCCGACAGCGATAGTTTCCTGCAGGCCATGCTGACCTTCAACGACAAGCTGCATGTGCTGACTGCGCCGTCAGACATGCTGCCGCTGGATATCGTGACGCCCGACGATGTTGGCCGCATCATCGATATGGCGCGGGCGAATTTCGACTATGTCGTGATCGACATGCCCAGCACAATCGTTGCCTGGACGGAAGCGGTGCTGGTCCGTTCCCACGTCTACTTTGCGATGATGGAGCTGGATTTGCGGTCGGCGCAAAATATCCTGCGCATGATCCGCGCCCTGAAGGCCGAAGGGCTGCCGCACGAAAAGTTGCGCTTTGTGCTGAACCGCGCACCCAAATTTACTGATCTGTCCGGTAAAAGCCGGGTGAAGCGGATGGCAGAAAGCCTTGATATCGCGATCGAAGTGCAACTGCCCGACGGCGGTCCGCAGATCACGCAATCCAACGACCACGGTCTGCCTTTGTCAGAACAGGCCGCGAAAAACCCACTTCGGCGCGAGATTCAGAAGCTCGCCAAATCGCTTGTTGATACCAACAAGTCGGCCGACGTGGGGCGGAAATGATCTGACGCGACGATTTCAGGGGGACTTCACGATGTTCAGCCGCTTCAAGAAAACCGACGGGCCGGATGGTCGGCCGACGCTGGCGCCGGTCGGCGCCGCGACGGCGCGGACCCAAGCGCAGGTTGCACCGATTCACGCAACGACCCAGGCACCGCCCGCCCCGCCCCCGCGTGCTGCTGCCGATGCCGTGGCGGCCGACAAAGAGAAAAAGCGCAAAGACCGCCTGATGGAGTTGAAGGTCGAACTGCACAAGCGGCTGCTCGACAACCTGAACCTTGCCGCGCTTGAAAAGGCGTCCGAAGTCAGCCTGAAGCAAGAGATTTCGTCGATTGCATCGGAAGCGCTGGACGAGATGTCGGTCGCCCTGAACAAGGAAGACCGCCAGACGCTGAACCAGGAACTGTATGACGAGGTCATGGGGCTGGGGCCGTTGGAGCCTTTGCTGAAGGACGAGACGGTCAACGACATACTGGTCAACGGCCCGCACCGGATCTTCGTGGAACGCGGTGGCAAGCTGACGTTGACGGACATCACCTTCAAGGATGAACGCCACCTTTTGCGGATCATCGACAAGATCGTGTCCGCCGTGGGCCGCCGCGTGGACGAAAGCAACCCGTATGTCGACGCCCGTCTGGCGGACGGCAGCCGCTTCAACGCCATGGTGCCGCCTGTGGCCGTGGACGGCAGCCTGGTATCGATCCGGAAATTCAAAAAAGAAAAGCTCGCGATCAATGATCTGGTGCGCTTTGGCGCGTTTACCGAAGAAATGGCCGCCTACTTGCAGGCTGCGGTGTCGTGCCGTCTGAACATCATCGTGTCAGGCGGAACAGGTTCGGGCAAAACCACCACACTGAATGCGCTGTCATCGTTCATCGACAACACCGAACGGGTGCTGACGATCGAGGATACGGCCGAATTGCAATTGCAGCAGGTGCATGTGGGCCGGATGGAAAGCCGCCCGCCGAACGTCGAAGGCAAGGGTGCCGTCACCCAGCGCGATTGCCTGCGCAACGCCCTGCGGATGCGCCCGGACCGGATCATCGTGGGGGAAACCCGCGGTGAAGAGGTGATCGACATGTTGCAGGCCATGAACACCGGCCACGACGGATCGATGACCACGATCCACGCCAACAACGCCCGCGACGGCATCAGCCGACTGGAAAACATGGTGGCCATGGCCGGCATCGAAATGCCGCTCAAGGCCGTGCGCGCGCAGATCGCATCGGCTGTGAACCTGATCGTGCAGGCGTCGCGCTTGCAGGACGGCTCGCGCCGGATGGTCAGCATCACGGAAATCACCGGGATGGAAGGCGAAGTCATCTCGATGCAGGAGATCTTCCGCTACGAACGGCTGGGGCTGGCGCCGGATGGCAAGATCATCGGGCGGTTCAATGCCACGGGGGTGCGGTCGCACTATTCCGAACGTTTCAAGCAGTGGGGCTTTGAGCTGCCTGCGTCCATCTACGAACCGATTATCTGAGGATCATCATGCAGCTGAGTGCCGCACCCATCATCTATATCCTGATCTTCGTCGCCGTCGTGGTGCTGGTCGAAGGCATCTACCTGACGGCGTTCGGGAAATCGATCAGTCTGAACAACCGCATCAGCCGCCGCCTCGCGCTGCTGGAAAAGAACGGGAACCGCGAGCAGGTTCTGGAACAGCTTCGCAAGGAGATGAGCCAGCATCTGTCATCAAAGGGCATCCCGCTCTATTCGATCCTCGCGTCCAAGGCGCAGAAGGCCAACATCGCCTTTTCGCCCAAGGCACTGATCGCCGTCATGGGCGCGGTCACCGTGTTCGCCTATCTGGGGCTGACCATCGGCACATCGGCCCCCACGCCGGTGCGCATTGCACTGGCCATCGCCATGGGCGTGGGCGGGGTCTATTTCTGGGTGAACGGCAAGGCCAAGAAACGCATGGCCCTGCTGGAAGAACAGCTGCCCGATGCGGTGGAACTGATGGTGCGCAGTTTGCGTGTGGGCCACCCGTTTTCCGCGGCGATCGGCATTGTCGCCAAGGAAGTGGCCGATCCTCTGGGCACCGAATTCGGCATGATCTCGGATGAGGCGGCCTATGGCCGTGACATCTCGGAAAGCCTGAAGGCGTTTGCCGAACGGATGGAAAGCCAGGATCTGCGCTTTCTGGCCGTCGCCGTGACGATCCAGCAGCAGTCGGGCGGCAACCTTGCGGAAATCCTGGATGGTCTGGCCAAGGTGGTGCGGGCACGCTTCAAGCTGTTCCGCCGCGTCAAGGCCATCACCGCCGAGGCGAAATGGTCTGGCATGTTCCTGTCGTTCTTCCCGTTGGGTGCGCTGGCAGTCATCATGCTCATCAAGCCTGACTATTATGACGGGGTGTCGAAAACATCGGCCTTCATTCCTGCATGTCTGATCGTGGGCGTGCTTTTGACGATCAACATCATCTTCATGAAGATCATGGTGAACATTAAAGTCTGAGGGGGCTTTCTATGGAATTATTGCGCAATATCAATGCGGTGATGACGGACAAGCTCGGCGATATGGGGCCCCTTCTGCTGGTTGGCGGCCTGGGGATCGTGCTGATCGTGGTGGCGCTGCCGTTTCTGATGAAGAAGGCGCCGGATGACTTTGCGCGCATCCGTGCACAGCGCACGCATACCGCCGCAAAGCCCGGCAAGGCCGATGTCCTGCGCCGTTCGGAAAAGACCGACAAGCTGGAACGCTTTGCCAACTTTCTGGAACCGCAGAATGCCGAACAGATGTCGTCGGCGCGGCTGAAGATGCTGCGCGCGGGGTACCGGTCAAAGAATGCCGTGCGCATGTTCCACTTTTCGCAATTCGCGCTGGCGATCGGCTTTCTCGTCCTGGGTGTGATCTACACCATGTTCACTTCGATCAGATCGGGGGTCGACGTATCGACGCAGTCGATGCTGATCTCGACCCTGGGGCCGGGCGTTGCGGGATACTACCTGCCGCAATACTGGGTCAACAAACGCCTCGGAAAACGCCAGGACGAGATTGTTTCGGGCTTCCCGGATGCCCTGGACATGATGCTGGTCTGCGTCGAGGCGGGTCAGTCGCTGGACCAGTCGATTATCCGGGTCGCACGCGAAACCAAGGCCGGCTACCCCGCCCTCGCAGAAGAATTCGAGATGGTGTCGAACGAGGTGAAGGCCGGCAAGGAACGTGTGGCCGTGTTGAAGGACATGTCGGAACGTGTTGGAATCTCGGACGTTTCGTCATTTGTGACAACGCTCGTGCAGTCGGCCACTTTCGGCACCTCGATCGCCGAGGCCTTGCGGGTCTATTCCTCGGAAATGCGTGACAAGCGCGTGATGCGTGCCGAAGAAAAAGCAAACAAGTTGCCAACGAAGCTGACACTGGGCACAATGCTGTTCACCGTGCCTGCGTTGCTTCTCATCCTGATTGGCCCCTCACTGCACGGCATTGCAACTGCCTTCAGTGGCGGAGGGGGTTAAGACTGCGTCGGTCGGTATACCTTGCGGGTGTTTGTGCGGGCTTTCTGGCCGCCTGTGGCAACACGGGCGGCTCTGATCGTAATGTGCCCTTTGGCGCGGATGCGCGCGGTGACGGTGTGGATGGCCTGCTGGTCGGCCACCGTCTGATGGCTGCGGACGAACCCGAACTGGCGCTGAAGGCCTATTTGCGCGCGGCCGCCGAACAGGGGATGAATGTCGATGTCCTGTCGGCCATCGGATCGGCCAATCTGGCGCTTGGGCGGCTGGGACAGGCTGAGCAGATCCTGCGCCGCGCCACGAAAGAGGACGCAACGTTCGTGCCTGCGATCAACAATCTGGGCGTTGTTCTGATGGAACAGGGCAAATTCGGCGAAGCGCGGGTGGTTTTTCAGCAAGCCTTCGCCATTGATAGTGGCCGATCGGACTCCATCCGTGAAAATCTGCGTCTGGCTATCGCGCGAACCGAGGGTGTTGTATACTCTGACGCTGAGGCAGAACCAACAATGGCCCTCGTGCGGCGGGGACAGGGGCAATACGAGCTTCTGACCGAGCTGTAAGCGGGGGAACCGAGCAGTCAGAAGGACGCAAAAAATGCGCCATCCGGTCTTTGTCGCCCTCGCGCTGGGCGGAACTTCCATGCTTGCGGCCTGCAATAAAGGCGCATCCGACGCCGAAGTGCAGCGCGCCCTGCAAAGCGTGAACGTGATTGATGAATCCAATCTGAGCGACGTGATGCTGACGGTCGGTGACCCGGACGAAGCGGTGGCCTATTTCGCCCGCGCGTCGGGCGACAACCCGGATCGGATCGACCTGAAACGCGGCTTGGCAAAATCGCTGATCCGCGCCAACAAGCCGACCGAGGCGATTGCCGTGCTGACCGCCATCACGCAAAGCCCCGAGGCCACGCCCGCCGACAAGGTGTCACTGGCGGACGCGTTCATCCGGGCCAATGAATGGGCCCGCGCCGAGGCGATCCTGAACGAAATTCCACCCACGCATGAAACCTTTGACCGCTACCGGCTCGAGGCCATGGTCGCCGACAGCAAGCAGAACTGGGGCAAGGCCGACAGTTTTTATGAAATTGCGGCCGGGCTGACGACGAAACCTGCGGGCGTTCTGAACAACTGGGGTTTTTCCAAACTGTCGCGGCAGGATTACGCGGGGGCGGAAAAGCTGTTCATTCAGGCGCTGACCTATGACCCCAAGCTGTTTACCGCGAAAAACAATCTGGTGCTGGCGCGCGGCGCGCAGCGCAAATACGATCTGCCGGTCGTCGAAATGTCGCAGACCGAACGGGCCGAACTGATCTACACAATGGCCCTGACCGCGATCAAACAGGGCGATGTATCGGTGGGCAAAAGCCTGCTGGCCGAAGCGATTGAAACCCACCCGCAGTATTTTGAGGCCGCCACACGCAGCCTCGAAGCGCTGGAGGCCTGATCCATGCTGACTTTCACACAAGCCCTGGCTTTCGCCCCTTTCATGTTCCCGATCTGCGTCTGGGTGGCGTGGTCTGACATGGCAGCGATGAAAATTCCCAACAAGGCGGTCATTGCGACGGCGCTGGTATGGGTGATTGTCGGGGCTGTTCTGGTGATCGCAAAACAGATGGGCTGGCAGACCTGGGCCTGGGGATTTGCTCTGATGGGGATCGTGATGCTGGCGGGGTTCATCGCCAATGCCGCAGGCGTGATGGGGGCGGGGGATGCCAAGTTCGGCGCCGTCATGGCCCCGTTCTTTGTTGGTGCGGACCCCGGTCTGGTGATGGCGCTGCTGGCCGCATGCCTGCTGGGCGCCTTTGCCGCACACCGGCTGGTGCGGCTGATCGGGCCTTTGCGCGCGGCAACCGCCGGATGGGCAAGCTGGACCGACAAAAAGTTCCCGATGGGCCTCACTCTTGCCGGAATGCTGGTCTTTTATCTGTCGTGGCGGCTGATTGTTGAGTGATTCGGGCTAACCCGGCCTCAGTTCAGCCATAATGTGTCTGAGCAGAGGTTGCCCGATGAACATGCAAGCAGCGCCGACCAGTGGCGTGATCGCCCCGCCGGCCCCCAAGACTCTGGCTGATGTCGGCATTTCCATGGTGATGATGCGGGATATCCTGCTGAAATCCATGTTCCGCATGAACCTTGACCTTGTGTCCCACATTGCCCGCGTCATCTGCATTCCGCCGATGCTGGCACAAGAACTTGTCGATCTGGCGCGCACCCAGCGGCTGCTGGAGGCGACGGGCACGCTGCACGCCACATCGGGCAATGAAATGGGCTATCAGCTGACCGAGGCGGGCAAGGCGCGTGCTTTGGATGCGCTGGCCCAGTCGGAATATTACGGGGCCATGCCGATCCCGCTGGACGACTTCAAGCTGCAGGTCAAACGCCAATCGGTGCGCGATATCCGCCTGACGCGCCCGCAGCTGCTGTCGGGCATGGGGCATCTGATCCTGCCCGATGACCTGATCGACAACCTCGGCCCTGCGGTGACATCGGGCCGGTCGATCCTGATGTACGGTCCGCCCGGCAACGGGAAATCCTCGATTTCAAACGGCATCAGGGCTGCGCTTGGTGACAAGGTCTATATCCCGCGCGCGCTGGAATATTCCGGTCAGGTCATCACGGTCTATGACCCCATCGTGCACAAGGCGGCGGAAGAAGCAGTCGATGATCCGAATGTGCTGCGCCGCTCGTCCAACCGGTTCGACAGCCGCTATGTCTATTGCGAACGCCCGACGGTGATCACCGGGGGGGAATTGTCGCTCGATATGCTCGATCTGACCTACAACCCGGTGGCACGGACTTATCAGGCACCATTGCAGCTGAAAGCCACTGGCGGCATCTTCATCATTGACGACTTGGGTCGTCAGGCGGAACCGCCGCAAAAGATCGTCAACCGCTGGATCGTGCCGCTGGAGGAAGGCCGCGACATTCTGGCGCTGCAGTCGGGGGAAAAGTTCACGACGCCATTCGACACGCTGGTGATCTTTTCGACCAACTTCCACCCGAACGAGATTTTCGACGGCGCGGCCCTGCGGCGTATCTTCTTCAAGATCAAGGTGGATGGTCCCAATCAGGAAATGTTCCTGAAGATCTTCGCCATGGTGGCCAAGAAAAAGAAGATGCCGCTGGACGAACGTACGCTGATGCACCTGCTGAAGGTGAAGTACCCGACCATCAAGATGAACTTCGCCAACTATCAGCCAGTGTTCCTGATCGACCAGATGATCGCGATCTGCGACTTCGAGGGCCTGCCCTATCAGATGACGCCGGACCTGGTGGACAAGGCCTGGGGCAACATGTTCGTGCGTGAAGAAAACATTGCGCGGTAACCGGACGGGTGGGCTTACCCGAACAGGGTCAGCCCGTTTTCGGTGATCATCGCATCCAGCCGCTGATCGTTTGCGTCAATCGGAACTTCGGCCACCTCTTGCGCGGCAAAGGCAAAGCCCACCGCCAGCGTCGGGCGCCGGGCGCGCAGGGCTTGCAGCGTGCGGTCATAAAACCCGCCACCATAGCCAAGGCGATACCCGCGCGCATCAAAAGCAAGCAGTGGCACGATCAGCACATCAGGGTCGATCCACGCGCCATCCACCGGGATCAGCGCTTTGAAATTGCCTTCGACCATCGCGCAACCGGGCGACCATTCGCGGAACCGCAACGGCGTGGCCGCACCGATGATGACGGGCACGCAGGCCGGGCCTTGATGGGCAGTCATGGCGGGCAGCGGATCGATCTCGGTCCGCATCGGCATGTAGCCCGACAGCGCGCTGCCGCGGAACTGTGCCAGATAATCCGCCAGCAATTCCGCCGCCTGCCCCTGCCCTGCGGCAAAGGCGGCCTTGCGGGTGGCATAGGCCTGGGTGCGGGCGGCGGCCTTGCTATCGCTCATAAGAGCAGCACCGACGCCAGGCCGAGAAACACGAAGAACCCGGTCACATCGGTCAGCGTGGTGACGAACGTGCCCGATGCCAGTGCAGGGTCCAGTTTCAGCCGGGTCATGATCAGCGGCACCGCGATCCCGGCGAGGGCCGCGATGAATAGGTTCGCAATCATCGCCATGCCGATCACCACCCCCAGCATCAGCGATCCGTACCCAAACCACCCCACCAGCCCCATCATCACCGCAAATGTCAGTCCGTTGATAAGCCCCACCATCACCTCGCGCCGCACCACCCGCATCGCATTCGCCCCGGTCAGATCACGGGTCGCCAGCGCCCGTACGGCGACGGTCAGCGATTGCGTGCCCGCGTTCCCGCCCATGGACGCCACGATGGGCATCAGGGCCGCAAGCGCCACGATCAGAATGATCGTGTCGGCAAATTGCCCGATCACCAGCGCCGACAGGTTGGCGGTAATCAGATTCACAAACAGCCACGGAAACCGCTGCCGGACTGTTTCGATCACCCCGTCCGATAATGAGCTTTCCTCGCCCACGCCCGCCAGCAGCAGCATGTCCTCTTCGTGTTCGTCATCCAGCACGTTCATCGCATCGTCGATGGTGATGACCCCGACGAGACGGTCGTTTTCATCGACCACCGGGCAGGAAATCAGGTGGTACTGGTTGAAAATATAGGCCACGTCCGCCTCGGCATCGGTGGCGCGGATCGTCCGGAACGTCTCTTCGGTGATGTCGCGCAGACGCACATCGCGGCGGGCGGATAGGATGCGGCCCAGCGTGGCATAGCCCAACGGCGTCATGCGCGGGTCAACCAGGATGACGTGATAGAACTGATCGGGCAGATGGTCGGCGCCGCGCAGAAAATCAATCGCCTCGCCGACCGTCCAGTATTCGGGGGCCACCACCACCTCGCGCTGCATCAGACGGCCTGCGGAGTAGTCGGGGTAGGCCAGCGCCTGTTCCACGGCCGCGCGGTCGGCATCGGTCAACGTGCCAAGGATTGCCTCTTGCTGGTGATCCTCAAGATCTTCCAGAATGTCGACAACATCGTCGGTATCCAGCTCGCGCATGGCATCGGCCAGCACATCGGGGGACAGGCTGTCGATCACCTCTTCGCGGATCGATTCGTCGATTTCCGACAGGATGTCGCCGTCAATCTCGCCCGACCACAAGGCCAGCAGATCGGCACGGTCGCCCGAACCGATCTGTTCCAGAAGGTCGGCAATGTCGGCGGCATGCAGCGGTTCCATCAGGACCGTGACGCGGGCGGCGTCCCCTGCCGCCACCGCATCAAGGATCGCATCCACCCGGCGGATGTGACGCTTTCCTTGCTTTTCCATGACGTCCTGATCGGCCATGCCGTACCCCTTGCGCTGGCGCGACCATAGCCAAGAAGGTGTGGGGAAAACAGGGGCCGATGGGAAATTTACGCGGGCGCAAAAAGCGATTAAGGTATGACGCATGGCTGATCTTCTGCTTGGGCAACTCATCTGGTTTGACGGCGATCCGTTCCGCGACGGCCTGGCCATGGCGCGGCATCTGACGCATGGCGGGGTCTTGGTCGATGCCGGCCGCGTCATTGCACGCGGGGATGGTGCGACCCTGCGTGCAGCGCATCGGGGCGCGCGCGTGACGGATTACGGCACTTGCCTGATTTCCGCCGGCTTCGTCGACGCCCATGTCCATTACCCGCAAACGGCGATCATCGCCTCGTGGGGCAAGCGGCTGATCGACTGGCTGAACACATATACCTTTCCCGAAGAGGCGCGCTTTGCCGACCCGGCCTATGCAGCAGAAATTGCGGCGCGCTACCTCGATCTTGTTCTGGCGCGCGGGACGACCACGGTGTGTTCCTATGCCACGATCCATCCCGCCAGCGTCGATGCGATTTTCACAGCAGCGCAGGCGCGCGGCATGCGGGTCTTCGCCGGCAAGACCTGCATGGATCGCAACGCCCCCGAAAACCTGCGCGATACGGCCCAGTCGGCATATGACGACAGCAAACGCCTGTTGCAGGCCTGGCACGGCGTGGACCGGCTGTCCTATGTCATCACCCCGCGGTTTGCGCCGACCTCGACCCCTGAACAGCTCGCCGCTCTGGGCGCACTTTGGCGCGAATTTCCCGATTGCCTGATGCAGACCCATCTGAGCGAGCAACATGACGAGATTGCCTGGGTCCGCACCCTGTTCCCGCAGGCCCGCGACTACCTTGATACGTACGAAGCGCAGGGCCTGCTGCGTGAAGGGTCTGTGTTCGGCCACGCGCTGCACCTGACCGCCCGCGAAAAGGCACGTCTGGCCGAGGCGGGGGCAAGTGTGGTGCATTGCCCGACATCAAACACCTTCATCGGGTCGGGCCTGTTCGACATGGGGCTGACGGCAGCCCTGCCCGTGGGACTTGCGACCGACACCGGGGGCGGATCGTCATTTTCGATGCTGCGCACGATGGCTGCGGCCTATGAGGTGGCCCAGTTGCGCGGTCAATCCCTGCATCCCGCCCAATTGTGGTGGCTGGCGACCCAAGGGTCGGCCCGTGCGCTGCGCGCCGACGCCCGGATCGGAAACCTCGCGCCAGGAATGGAGGCGGACATCGCGGTGATCGACCTGGCAAGCACGCCAGCGATCGCCCAGGCCACCACCCGCGCCACCGATCTGTGGCAGGCACTGTTCCCCACCATCATGCTGGGCGATGACCGGGCTGTGCGGGCGGTCTGGGTGGCAGGGCGCCTGCGCTAATCCGCCAGTTCCCACCCATCGGGGTAGAAGTCATGCTTCAGTGCGATGGTCGTGGCGATCCGTTCATGCTGCCAGATATCCTCGGGCGTCACCGGGATGGGGCCGATACTGGCAATCAGTGTCACATCGTCCTTCATCCGCTTGGTGGTGAACCCTTCGGCCCGCAGCGTCTTTTCCAGCGATGCCCAGTTGGCATCCAGTTCCTCGATGAAGAACATGAAATCGACTACCGCCGTCTTTGGCAGCTTCACGCTGGTACCCGCCGCCTTGAAGGTGGCATAGGTCTCACGCCGTTGGGTTTCGTAATTGTGCGACATCCGGGGGTCTCCTGCCGCCCTTCTAGCGCAAGCCCCGCCGCCCCGCCACGCCCTTAATCCGGCTGCAGGCACTCGCCGCGATCAAAAACCGCACGATCGGACCAGCGCGACGCGTTCAGCACCTGTAAACCCTCCGTGGACACCCCCCTGACCACGCGGGCCGTCGTGACCCCGTCAACGCGTACGATCCATGATGACAACGACCGCAAGCCCCTACCCCAGCAACGCTAGTGCCGCCGCATGCACCGCTGGGTTCGCCGCCGCCAGCACGCGGCCGCCATCATGGCAGGGCCGACCCTGCCAATCTGTTACAATGCCACCCGCCGCTTCGATGACCGCAATCGGCGCCTGTACGTCATAGGCTTGCAGGCCTGCCTCGATCACCAGATCGATCTGCCCGGCCGCGATCAGCGCGTAGGCGTAGCAATCGGTGCCGTAGCGGGTCAGCCGCACCTGCGTGGTAACGCAGCGGAACGCCGCCGCCTCTGCTGCGGTGCCGACTTCGGGAAATGTCGAAAACAGGATTGCCTGCGACAGCGGCCGCGGCGCGCGCGTGCGCAACGGATGTGCGCCCATCGGGCCGTTGACAACGGCCCGGCCCAGGCCGCCTTCAAAGCGTTCCCTGATGAAAGGCTGATCGATGATGCCGTAGATCGGCCCGGTGGCATCAGCGACGGAAATCAGCACCCCCCAGGTTGGCGTGCCGGAAAGGTACCCGCGCGTGCCATCGATCGGATCAAGCACCCATGTCAGGCCGGATGTGCCGCTGGTCCTGCCGAATTCCTCGCCCAGAATGCCGTCCTGCGGGCGGCGGCGCGCCAAAACTGCGCGCATCGCCTGTTCGCTTTCCCGGTCGGCAATCGTGACCGGATCAAAGCGATCGGCTTCCTTGGTTTCGGCGAACAACGCCTGGGACCGGAAATGTGCCAAAGTCGCCACACGCGCGACATCGGCCAACTCGTGTGCCGTGGCGATCAGATCGTCCGCCTCGGCCGGGCTTACCTGCGCCATGTTGCACCGCCTTGCCTTGGACACGCTCACCCTTGGGCGCTACAGACCCAAGGGGTGAACGTCAAGTCACGGTCGGATCACGCGGCGTCAGACAGCACGCGGGCCAGATCGAACAGGCGGCGGCGCTGTGGTTCAGGGATCGCATAGTAGGACCGCACCAGTTCCAGTGCTTCTTTGTCGGCCAGCATGTCCTGGGTGGCTTTCGGCGCGCCTTCGGCATCGCTCAGACCATCAAAGAAGAACGCGATGGTGACATCCAGCGATTCCGCAATATCCCACAGACGGGACGCGCTGACACGGTTCATGCCGGTCTCGTACTTCTGAATTTGCTGAAACTTGATCCCGACTTTGTCGGCAAGTTGCTGCTGCGTCATACCGACCATCCAACGGCGATGCCGGATGCGTTTACCTACATGGGCGTCAACGGGGTGTTTCATGTTTTCCTCCAGGCCACGATCATCTTCATGCTTCAATATAAGCAAGTTTCGTGCCAAACTTGGGTTCGGAGGCTTTATCCACAGATAATCAAAAAGCATCTCGAAAACCTGTCTTTTTAGATATGTACAATTATACAGGCGAGCAAGAAGAATCGTAAAAAGAGAGCTAATCGCCCCTCAGGCATCTGGATTATCCATGGCTCTCCTTAAGCGTGTCTTTCATTTTGCGTTGCAAATTGCGGCTGCTTCGTGAAAGATCGTCGCATTATGCAACGATCACCCCCAGCCACAGCGATATTCTCTCAAAACGGGGCCGCTCAGCGGTTTTCGAGCGCGTTTCAGGCGGCATCCCGCGCAATCGCACCGTTGACATAGGCCTCGCGGATCAATTCGGCCAGCGCCCGGTGCGGACGGCGGGCCGAAGGCGCACTCACGTAAAGGTTGACCAGCTTGGTCATCAGATCGGGCAGCGCGTCGCCGTGATTGATCCGTTCAAAGTAACCATGCTCGGTTCCGGCCAGTACCGTATGCACTGCAAGGTCGGCCATCACGCTGGCCTCGACCGTGCGGGTGCTGTCGCTTTCCACCGCCATCGTCCAGGGGATGCCCGCGCCATCAAGTGCGGCCTGCACCCCCTGCCGAAAGATGCAGCGGTGCTCATAGGCCAGCGGCAGCGGACGCTTTTTCCAGGCAGTGCCATCCGGCGCCCCGACCCAGATCATCGGCAGTTCGGCCAGCGTCTCGCCCCCCGGCCCGACGGCGTCTTCGGTGGTCAGGATGATATCGCAATCGCCCCGCGCAAACTGCTCCAGCAGCACCCGCGTGAACGACGATACCAGCTGCACCCGCATCTTGGGAAAATCCCGTGCGAAACGGCGCAGCACGCCGGGGATCGCAGGGTACACGATGTCATGCGGCACCCCCACGGTGATCGCGCCCTCGAACTCTTCATGCATCAGCCGCCCCATTGCTTCGTCGTTCAGGGCAAGTATCTTGCGGGCATAGCCCAGCAACTGATCGCCCGATGCGGTCAGCGACACCCGGCGCGCCGAACGGTCCAGCAGCCCGACCTGCAACATCTCTTCCAGTCGCTTGATCTGCATCGACACAGCCGATTGCGTCAGGTTCAGCAAGCCCGCAGCGCGCGTTACCCCGCCCGCATCGGCAATGGCCACGAATGACCGCAGCGCGGTCAGGTCAAGGTTGCGCATCATATCACACCTACTGATGTTATCGTTCAATATCATTCGTTTTTCACATGTTTGCAAATCTGTCAGAAAGATCAAGAAAATTGATGCAGACCCCGGATGCGATATCTGATCCGAAAGCAAAGGAACCCTCCCATGGCCCTGACAACGCGCCTGACCCGCACCGCGTTTGCGCCGTTTCGCCTGACAGCCCGGTTGTTCAGCGGCCTTGCCCTGCGCCGCCACCGGGTGCGGCTGTCGCAACTGGATGATGCGCTGCTGCGCGACATCGGACTGACCCGCGAACAGGCGTTGGCCGAGGCAAAGCGCCCGTTCTGGGATGCCGCATCCCATTGGCGCATGTAAGCCGTCGAAAATACCGCGTTCTGACAGGGGTTTGATCTCGGAAATCCTTGAAAATCGTGCAGATGATGCCAATGTTGGGCCATGATGGCGGGATGGTGTTTGCGCCCGCTGAACAGGGTCAATATCGGAGGCTTCACATGGCTGACTATCAAACGATCCGCACGGTCGGCACCAGTGCCGGAACCGCCGCGATCAACGAGGGGCTGCGCGCCCATATGAACAAGGTCTACGGGCTGATGTCCGTGGCGATGGTGGTGACCGGTGGCGTCGCCTGGGCGGTCGGGTCATCGCCCGAACTTCTGGGCATCTTCCGCGATCCCGACACGCTGCGCCCGAACATCCTGGGCTGGGTCGTGATGTTCGCGCCGCTGGTCATGGTGTTTGCATTCAGCGCGATGATCAACCGGCTGTCAGCGGCTGCAGCGCAGCTGTTCTTTTACGCCTTCGCGGCCGTGATGGGCCTGTCGCTGGCGTGGATCTTTCAGGTGTTCACTGGTGTGTCGATCGCCACGACCTTTTTCGTGACGGCCATCGCCTTCGCCTCGCTGTCGCTTTACGGCTACACGACGAAGAAAGACCTGTCGGGCATGGGCACGTTCCTGCTGATGGGTATGGTGGGCCTTCTGGTCGCGATGGTGGTCAACATGTTCCTGCAATCGGGCGCATTGGCCTTTGCGATCACGGCAATCGGTCTGCTGATCTTTGCGGGTCTGACGGCGTTTGATACACAGAAGATCAAGAACGACTATCTGGTGCACGCGCAGGCGATGGACAGCGAATGGCTGGCCAAGTCCGCGATCATGGGGGCGCTGAACCTGTATCTCGACTTCATCAACATGTTCATGTTCCTGCTGCAATTCCTCGGTAACCGCGAATAGCCAACGCAGAGACTGCACGACACAGGGCCGGTGGAAACACCGGCCCTTTTGTCTACAGCGCCCCCAGCATGCGGATCGCAGGAAAGACGATGCCGGGGCCCAGTGGCACGTCGACAGTTTGCACCACCCGAAAACCAAGGCTTTCGTAGAACGACACGGCGGTGCGGGTCGACATGCAATCCATCCACGCCATGCCTGCGGCGCGCGCATCCGCCATCACAGCCGTCATGAGCGCCCGCCCGATGCCCTGGCGCTGGTGGCGATAGTCCGTCACCACATGGCGCACATGACCGATGCCCTTGATGGAGGTCCGCTCGCTGGCGGCGCGCGTGCTCCACCCCCCGGCCCCGACCACATGGTCGTCATCCGTGGCCACGAAGTAGCGGCCCGAGGCGATAAGGTCGGGCCGCGCGCGGCTCATGATCGGCACCGCCATCACCATGGTCGATGGCGGTTAGTCCGGCGCCAGCAACCGCGGATAGCTTTGCGACAGCATCAGATCGACAGCGGCGAAATCACCCGCGTCCGACCGGCGAATTGTCAGGACATGTGCCATCACGAAGAACGTGGACCGGTTGCACCAAAAGAAAAGGGCCGCGCCTTGCGGTGCGACCCAAACCATTCCAAAGACTGGCGATCTTACTTGATCTTGCCTTCTTTGTATTCGACATGTTCCCGCTTCACGGGGT
>JAYSSN010000525.1:0-5715 GCA_043720555.1 Rhodobacterales bacterium
ATGAGGAATTGGACTCCGTGGCCATCCGCGGCCGGATTTTGTCGTTATATTCAAGGGATATGCGTGATGGTCGTTTTGGCGCGTCCACGGACTTCGGCCTGTAATTTGCTCTCTGCGGGCCGAATCTCTCCAAAGCTGATGACTGGGGCATTTTGGTGCTAAGCTTTAAGCCACTGTTTTTGAACAACTATCCATGCTGGACGTTTTGACGGTTTCGAGTTTTTATTCACGTCGCGGAGGGAACCGATATCGAACTGCAAAATTGGTTTTGCAGAAAACTGTCCGATTGTTTCCAATGCCTTTGTCTGATGACGTCGACAAGCGAAACGGATGATTTTCCGCCTAAACACGTTGACCTGCGCCTGCTTTGGCGAAGCCCACTCTGCTACTTTCGGTTAGCTCAGCTTCGATCTAGGCTACATGGACCACGCTGGATGCTGATACCAAGCGACGCCGCATCAACCGCTTGCCCATCTTGTCTATCTCCTTGCTTCCAAAATTACCAAGCAAGGCGTCTACAAATCTAGGGGCTATTCACACCGTAGAAATTCGCCACCGTCCACACTCCGGTCCACAATCACTTCAACGCGGAGCGTCATTTCTAATACCAAGTCAATTTCTAACTGAAACCTGCCATGCTCGGTTTGAATTGCGTCAGATCTGCGAAACCTGAAATTGGCTATGTGCCGGGTCAGCGAGATACGAATTACTTTTTGCATAAAGCGCGCTATCAATATTGTTGAAGATACGCCGCCCGGACACGCGTCAGGCGCTGCGCCGCCAAGATATCGCATTGCGGCAGTGCAGCCCGGCTGGGCGTCGGCACGAAGGCAAGGTTTGGTTGGAATGTTTGGGGTCAGACTCAATAGCGTTGCGGGGTGGATTGCCGGCGTTATATTGCTATTTTCCCTCGTCGTATGGGCCGACCGTTTGGTGGCCAGTTTTTATCTTGAGAAGGGGCATTCACAAGCAGAAATGACGCTGCGTCTGACCATACAGGCACTCGACGGTAACCTGCGCCGCTTTGAAGCGGTCCCGCAACTGCTCGCCGACGATCAGGACATCGGTACTCTTGTGACAAAGCCTGACGACGCTGCACTACTTCTGGCGGTGAACAGCTGGCTCGCACAGAAGAACGCTGTGCTAGATACTTCTGATATCTATGTAATGACCTCGGATGGGATGACCATTGCCGCATCAAACCATGACCGGCCTGACAGCTTCATCGGTCAAAGCTTCACTTACCGCCCTTACTTCACCGAGGCGCTTGCCGGACGCAAGGGCCGCTTCTTCGCACTTGGCACCACATCGGGAGTGCGTGGCTATTACTTTGCAGCCCCTATACGCGACGCCGCGGGCACCGTCGCCGGGGTGATCGCGGTAAAGATCGGGCTGGACGTGATCGAGGCCGAATGGCGCACACAGCACTATCGCATTCTGGTGACCGACCCCGAAGGTATCGTCTTTCTGTCAACCGAAAGCGACTGGCTTTACAAGGGTCTGCTGCCGCTGACAGCCGAACGGCTGGCCCGCACCGACGCCTCACGCCGATACGCCGATGCTGCACTGGCCGAACTGCCCCATACAGACGTGTCTGACCAAGGTATGCCGCTGATGGCGCTGGTGGGGGACGACGGACTGAACCGCGAATACATTGTCGCGCGCCAGTTGATGCCTTTGGCCGATTGGACGGTGCATGTCCTGTTGGACACTGCCGACCTTCGCGGACAGGCGAGGCTGGCGGTAGCGGCTTTGGTGTTGTTGATGGGTGCTGGGCTGTCGGTCCTTTTGATGATCCGCCAGCGCCGGGCGCAATTGGCGGAGCGCATCGCCCTGCAGGAAAATGCCAAGGCGGACCTGGAACACCGTGTTGCCGAACGCACGGCTGACCTTGCCCGCGTTAACGCCCTGATTGAAACCGAAATCGCCGAGCGTCGACTGACCGAGAAGGAACTGCGCCGCACCCAAGACGATTTGGTAAAGGCAGGTAAACTGGCAGCCCTTGGCCAAATGTCGGCGGCACTGAGCCACGAAATCAATCAACCCTTGGCGGCGGCGCGAAATTATGCCGATTCGGCCGCCATTTTGATTGACCGCGGGGAACCGCTGAAAGCTCGCGAGAACGTGAGCGAGATCGTGGCCTTGATCGACCGGATGGCCACGATTGCCCGCCACCTGCGCCATGTTGCGCGCAAGCCCGGTGTGCCGTTGCGGGATTTGGCACTGGCTCCGGCGTTAGCCGAGGCGGTGCGGATGGCCGCGCCAAAGCTGGCGCGAATTCAGCTGCGGCTGGATGTGCCGCCGGACTTGCCGTTGGTGCGCGCGGGCCCGGTGCGATTGCAGCAGGTGCTGGTCAACGTACTGTCTAATGCCGCCGACGCAATGGAGGGGGCGGTGGTTCGGCGGATCGAGGCGCACGCAGAGTCGGTTGGCAGGCACGTGATGCTGAGCATCCGCGATCATGGTCCGGGTGTGTCAGCCGCAATTGCCGCAAGGATCTTCGATCCGTTTTTCACTACCAAGGGGGTGGGGTCCGGGCTGGGGCTTGGACTGTCAATCTCCTACAACATCATGAAGGATTTCGGTGGCGACCTGCGGGTGGCCAATGACGCCGAGGGCGGGGCGGTGTTCACGCTGGTATTGCAGGCCGCCGCAGCACGTGAATTGGCTGCCGAATGACCAGACCCCTTGTGCTGCTGATCGACGACGATGACCAGATGCGCCGCTCCACCGAGCAGGCGCTGGATCTGGCCGGGCTGACGGTGAGTGCCTTTGTGACCGCAGAAGAGGCGCTGGATCATATCGGGCCGGGTTTGAACGGCGTGGTGGTCAGCGATATTCGCATGCCCGGCATGGACGGGATGACCCTGCTGCAGCGCCTGCGCGAGATCGACGTTGATCTGCCTGTGATCCTGATCACCGGCCATGCCGAGGTGCAACTGGCGGTCGACGCGATGCGGCGCGGCGCCTATGATTTCATCGAGAAACCTTTCAATACCCAGGGCCTGGTCGCAGTATTGCGCCGGGCGCTGGATCGCCGTTCATTGGTGATGGAAAACCGCCGTTTGCGGGCAGCGGCGGGTCAGCGCGATGACATCGAGGCGCGATTACCCGGCCGCAGCGCCGCGATGATTGACCTGCGTCGAATCCTGCGCACAATCGGGGCCAGCGAAGCTGACGCGCTGATCATTGGTCCCACTGGCGCAGGCAAAGAAGTGGTGGCGCGCGCCATGCACGACCTGTCGCCCCGCGCCGCTAAGCCCTTTATCGCTATCAACTGCGCCGCCCTGCCAGTTGCACTGATCGAAAGCGAGTTGTTCGGGCACGAGGCCGGGGCATTTGCCGGCGCGATGCGGGCGCGGTTCGGGAGGTTTGAACATGCACGCGGCGGCACAGTGCTGCTGGATGAAATAGGCTCGATGCCGATTGATCTGCAAGCCAAACTGCTGCGGGTGTTGCAGGACCGAGTGATTACTCGGTTGGGGTCGAACGATCCGATCCCACTGGATGTGCGGTTCATTGCCACCAATAAAGTCGACTTGGCGTCCGAAATGGCCGACGGACGTTTCCGCGAGGATCTGTTCTGGCGGCTGAACGTGGCAATGCTGCGGGTGCCGCCGCTTTCGGCGCGGCGCGAAGATATACCGTTGCTGTTCCTGCAATTGGTGCGTGAAGCGGCAGCCCGCCACAATGCCGACGACCGTTTGCCGCCACCCGAATTGTTGGCGGACTTGGCGGGGCGGGACTGGCCAGGTAATGTGCGCGAGTTGCGCAATGCGGCCGACCGCTTCGTCTTGGGGCTGGACTGGCTGGCGGGCGGCACCGGGCTTGATGCCCCGCGGTTGGCCGAACGGGTGGCAGGCTTTGAACGCAGCGTGATTGCCGCCGCTATTGCCGCACAGGGCGGCCATTTGCGCCGGGTCTATGAATCGCTCGGCGTGTCGCGCAAGACGCTATATGAAAAGATGCTCAAACACGGGCTGGACCGCCACCTGATCGTCGAAAGTGACGCGGGCGAGGAGTGACGGCGTGCCAGATGGGTGAATATCCACCCATGGCTTTTGCCCGAATGTAACGGTTTCCACCCATCGCGCCAGGCTGGACGCAAATATTGCCGGGATGCGCATAGGTTTCCGTTGCGTCGCCTGGCCAGACTGCGCTTTGCTGCCTGCAACCGCGAATCCCACAAAGGGCAAGCGCGGCAAACACAGCCAAGTTTTGGGAGGAACCAATGGCACCCTTATACAAATTCGCCAGCCTTGCCGCCGGTGTCGTACTTGCTGCATCCTCTGCCTTTGGCCAAGGTTACCCGGATCGCTCGATCACCATGGTCGTGCCGTTTTCCGCCGGTGGCCCGACCGATACAGTGGGTCGTCTAGTGGCCGAAAAGATGTCAGCGGACCTTGGCCAGCAGATCATCGTTGAAAACGTCGGCGGGGCCGGTGGCACGCTTGGTGCGGGCCAGGTGGCCACGGCCGAGGCCGACGGTTATACCATCCTTTTGCACCACATCGGCATGGCTACATCGGCCACGCTTTACCGCGAACTGGCCTATAAACCGCTGGAAGCGTTCGAATACGTCGGTCTGGTGACCGAAGTGCCGATGACGCTGGTTGCGCGCAAAGACTTCGAGCCCACCGATATGGCCTCGTTCGTCGCCTATGTGAAAGAAAATGCCGATACGATCACCATGGCCAATGCCGGGATTGGCGCTGCCTCGCACCTGTGCGGCATGCTGTTCATGCAGGCGGTCGAGGCCCCGATCGTGACCGTTCCCTACAAAGGCACCGGCCCGGCGCTGACCGAGCTTGTGGGCGGACAGATCGACATCATGTGCGACCAGTCCACCAACACCACCGAACATATCAAGGCAGGCACGATCAAGGCTTATGCCGTGACCACGCCGGCGCGGCTGGACATCTTCCCTGACCTTCCGACCGTCGCCGAAGCCGGTCTGCCAAGCATGGAAGTGTCGATCTGGCATGGCATCTATGCCCCCGCCGGCACCCCTGCCGAAGTCACCGAGCGCCTGTCAGCCGCACTGCAAAAAGCGCTGGCTGATCCGGAGATTGCTACCGCACTGGCCGAACTGGGCACCGCCCCTTCACCTGCTGCAGATGCAACACCTGCGGCGCTGCAGGCCAAGCTGGAAAGCGAGATCGCCCGCTGGCAGCCGGTGATCGAAGCGGCCGGCGTTTACGCAGACTAATCCGGACGGCTTCGGCGCAGCAGCGCCGGGGCCATCCCCTATTTTCCCTCCAGGATTTTTGCCATGACACGAATCAACAAGAAAGATGTCGCTGCGGGCATCGTCTTCATCCTGTTCGGCGCTATGTTCGGTGTGCAATCGCTGGGACTGGAACTGGGCACATCCCTGCGGATGGGACCCGGGTATTTCCCCTTGGTGCTGGCGGTGGCGCTCATCGGCCTTGGCGCGCTTATCATTGTCGGCGCATTCAAGACGGCTGCCGAAGAACTGACCGCCCACGCGTGGCGCGGCATGTTGTTCATCTTGCCCGCACCAGTGTTTTTTGGCCTGACGGTACGGGGTCTCGGCTTTGTGCCGGCAATCTTCCTGACCACGCTGATCGCCGCAATGGCATCGTTGAAGCTGAAGCCGCTATATGCCGTGCTGTTGTCGGTCGGAGTAACAATTTTCTGCACGCTGGTGTTCAGCTATGCGCTGGGTTTGCCATTCCGGCGGTTTGGCCCCTG
>JAYSSN010000526.1:0-5701 GCA_043720555.1 Rhodobacterales bacterium
CAGGGCTACTGGGAAGAAACCACCGAAAGCCTGACCCTGATCCTGTCGGCCTGCGTCGTCTGCATGGGGCTGGGCGTCCCCATCGGCATCGCCGCCGCGCACCGGCCAAAGCTTTACCGCGTGATGGTGCCGGTGCTGGACCTGATGCAGACATTGCCCACCTTCGTCTATCTGATCCCGGCCATCGTGTTCTTCGGCCTGGGCATGGTGCCGGGCCTGATCGCGACCGTCATCTTCGTGCTGCCCGCACCGATCCGCCTGACGCATCTCGGTGTCTCCTCGACGCCACAGGCGCTGACGGAGGCGGCAACCGCCTTTGGCGCCACGCCCAAGCAGCGCTTGTGGAAAGTGGAACTGCCCTATGCATTTCCGCAGATCATGGCGGGGCTGAACCAGACCATCATGCTGTCGCTGTCGATGGTCGTGATCGCGGCGCTGGTCGGTGCCAACGGCCTTGGCGTGCCGGTGGTGCGGGCGCTCAATTCGGTCAACACCGCGCTCGGCTTTGAATCGGGCTTCATCATCGTGGTGGTGGCCATCCTTCTGGACCGCATGCTCCGGGTGTCGCGATGAGCCTGACGCCGGCTGTCACTTTTGATCGCGTCTCCATCGTGTTTGGCGACCATCCCGACCGCGCCCTGCCCCTGATGGACAGGGGCCTCACCCGGTCGGAAATCCAGACCCAGACCGGCCAGATCCTTGGCGTGCATGACTGTTCGCTGACCGTGGCCAAGGGCGAGATTCTGGTGCTGATGGGGCTGTCCGGCTCTGGCAAGTCGACGCTTTTGCGGGCCGTGAACGGGTTGAACCCGGTTGTGCGCGGATCTGTCACCATCCGTGACGGCGACTGGACATCGAATGTCACAACCTGCTCGCCCGCCGACCTTTTACGCGTGCGCCGCGAATGCATCGCCATGGTGTTCCAGCAGTTCGGCCTGCTGCCGTGGCGCAGCGTGCGTGACAATGTCGGGCTTGGCCTGGAACTGGCAGGCAAGTCGCCCGATCAGCGCCGCACCAAGGTGGATGAACAACTGGCGCTGGTGAACCTGTCGCAATGGGCCGACCGCCGGGTCGGTGAATTATCGGGCGGCATGCAGCAGCGCGTCGGGCTGGCGCGGGCCTTTGCCACGGACGCGCCGATCCTGCTGATGGACGAGCCGTTCTCGGCGCTTGATCCGCTGATCCGTGCGCGGTTGCAGGATGAACTGCTGGATCTGCAGACGAAACTGAAACGCACCATCATCTTTGTCAGCCACGATCTGGACGAGGCGTTCAAGATCGGCAACCGCATTGCCCTGATGGACGGTGGCCGCATCGTGCAGAGCGGCACCGCGCGCGACATCATCGCCAACCCCGTGTCCGATTACGTGGCCGATTTCGTCGCGCACATGAATCCGCTGAGCGTGCTGACCGCCCGCGACGTGATGGTGCCGGGAAACGGCGGCGCGATATCGGTCGATGTGGAAACGCCGGTGCGTCAGGTGATGGAGATGATCCGCGACGGTCAGGCCCAGATCGCCGTCACCGAACGCGGTGCGCCGTGCGGAACGATCACCGGGCCGGAGGTGATGGCCAAGCTCATCAACCCGCGCGGACTGTGATCTGAGGGGGATCGACCGCAGACATTTTCAGTCGGAAATGTCCCGATAATTATTTATCACAACAACTTACGCGATTTCCGCAACCGTCTGAAAATTGGGCTGGCTGCGCATCCACAGTCTTGCGGGTGCCGTCGCCTGAACCGGGCTATTCTGCCGCTTTCTTTGCCGCCTTTTTCGGGGCTGCCTTCTTGGCCGCTGGCTTTTTCGCGCCCGCTTTCGGTGGGGCTTTGACCGCCGTCTTGCGCGCGGGTTTCTTGCCGCTTTTCCCGGCTTTTTCCACGATCAGCGCCAGCGCCTCCTCCAGCGTCACAGCCTCGGGCGTCAGTTCCTTGGGCAGGGTCGCGTTGACCTTTTCCCATTTCACGTAAGGCCCGTATTTGCCCGGCATCACCTGCACCACGCCGCCGTCGGGATGTGTTCCCAGTTCGCGCAGCGCCACGGCGGGCGCGTTCGTCCGCCCCCCGCGTGACGCTTTCTGCGCCAGCACCTCGACCGCGCGGTTCATGCCGATGGTGAAAACCTCTTCGACATCGGGGATGTTGGCGTAGGTGGTGCCATGCTTGACATACGGCCCAAAGCGCCCGATCGCGGCCTCGATCATCTGCCCGTCATCAGGGTGCGGCCCGATGGGACGCGGCAGGTTCAGCAGCAGCAGCGCGCGTTCCAACGTCAGGCTGTCAGGCGACCAGCCCTTTGGCAGGCTGCCGCGTGGCGGCTTGGGGTTGTCTTCGGTTGCCTCGCCCTTTTGTACATAGGGGCCAAAGCGCCCGGCGCGCAGGCTGATGGGCAGCCCGTCGTCATCCAGGCCGAGGATCTTGCCATCCGGGCTGATTGCGCCGTTTTCGTCCGATACCGAGATCGGCCGGGTATAGCGGCAGTCCGGGTAGTTGCCACAGCCGATGAACGCCCCGCCCGACCGCGCGGTTTTCAGGTGCAACCGCCCGGTGCCACAGGTCGGGCAAATCCGCGGATCGGACCCATCGGCGCGTGCAGGGTACAGATGCGGTGACAGGAAATCGTCGATCTTTTCCAGAACTTCAGTGATCCGCAGATCAGCCGTTTCCGCAATCGCGGCCGAGAAATCCCGCCAGAAGCGGGCGAGCACTTCCTTGTAGTCCCGCTCACCTGCGGACACGTCGTCAAGCTGGCTTTCCAGATCGGCGGTAAAGTCATACTCGACATACTTGCGGAAAAAGTTGGCAAGAAACGCCGTGACCAGCCGCCCCTTGTCTTCGGGGAACAGGCGGTTCTTGTCCTTGCGCACGTATTCGCGGTCAACAATCGTGGTCAGCACGCTGGCATAAGTCGAAGGCCGCCCGATGCCCAGCTCTTCCATCCGCTTGACCAGCGTTGCCTCGGTATAGCGTGGCGGGGGTTGGGTGAAATGCTGCTCGGGTGCGACGGATTTTTTGCCCGCTGCCTCGCCAACCATGATCTGCGGCAGGCGGCCTTCGTCGTCGTCCTCGTCATCGCGGCCTTCGTCGTAAACCTTGAGGAAACCATCGAACAGCACGACCTGCCCGTTGGCCCGCAGGGTCACCTGGCCATCGGCACTGCCCACATCCACCGTGGTGCGTTCCAGCCGGGCGGCGGCCATCTGGCTGGCAATCGTGCGCTTCCAGATCAGGTCGTAAAGTCTTTTCTGGTCCGCCTCGGCCAGCCGCAGGGTATCGGGGGCTGCTGCCATTTCGGTGGGACGGATGCATTCATGCGCTTCCTGCGCGTTCTTGGCCTTGTTCTTGTACATGCGCGGGCTGTCGGGCACGTAAGCCGCCCCGAAGAGCGCCTTGATCGCCTCGCGCGCCGCCATGACCGCTTCGGGGGCCATGTCGATGCCATCGGTCCGCATGTAGGTGATATGGCCCGCCTCATACAGGCGCTGGGCCGCGTTCATGCACTGCTTGGCTCCCATACCGAACTTGCGGCTGGCCTCTTGTTGCAGGGTGGATGTCATGAACGGCGCATAGGGGTTGCGGCTGGCGGGCTTTGCCTCCACCGACTGCACGGTCAGGCCGCGAGATGTTACGGCCTGCACGGCCAGTTCTGCTGCTTCTGCCGTGGGAATGTCGAATTTTGACAGCTTTTTGCCGCCCAGAACCGTCAGCTTGGCCTCATACTCCTGCCCGCGCGGGGTGGTCAGCATCGCCTCGACGGTCCAGAATTCCTGGGCGCGGAAGACCTCGATTTCCATCTCGCGTTCCACGATCAGGCGCAGGCACACCGATTGCACGCGGCCTGCCGACCGCGATCCCGGCAATTTGCGCCACAGGACAGGGGACAGGGTGAAACCGACGAGGTAATCGAGTGCGCGGCGGGCCAGATACGCCTCGACCAGCGGCTGATCGACCTGGCGGGGGTTTTTCATCGCCTCGGTCACGGCGGATTTGGTGATGGCGTTGAAGGTCACGCGGCTGACCTTGGCGCCCTTCTTCAGGCTGCTGGCCAGCGCCTCTTGCAGGTGCCAGCTGATCGCCTCGCCCTCGCGGTCAGGGTCGGTGGCAAGGATCAGTTCGTTGTCGGTTTTCAACGCCTCGGCAATGGCGCGGACATGCTTTTTGCTGTCGGCGGCAATCTCCCATGTCATGTCGAAATCGTTGTCAGGGTTGACCGACCCGTCCTTGGCCGGCAGATCGCGAACATGGCCATATGAGGCCAGAACAACATAGTCCGACCCCAGATATTTGTTGATTGTCTTGGCCTTAGCGGGCGATTCAACAACGACGACGGGCATGAGTTTCCTTTGCAGATGCACCCTGACAGGGCGCGGCACCATGTGGGGACGGTGCGGACTTTGTCAATGCGGGTTGGTCGGCGCGCACGCCCCGCCCCTTGTCAAACGGCCGCACGCGTGGTCAGTTTCCGCTATTGGTTCAATGCATTGAGGATAACATGATGAAATCTGTCTGTTGCCTGATTTTGTGCATGGCCCTTCCCGCGCATGCCTGGGAAACCCCGGCACGCGGATCAGCGGACCGTCAGGGTCTGATGGACGCGCTGCGCCCGAAAATCGAAGACCTGGTGGGGGCCCCGGTCGAATTCGTGGTGGGCAGCCTGCGTGTTTCGGGAAGTGTCGCCTTTGGCGAATTGCGCCCGCAGCGCAAGGGCGGGGGTGGCATCGACATCCGAAAAACCCCGCTGGCCCGGACGGCGGATACCGGCTTTTATGACGAAAGCCTGACCATATATGCGTTTTACAGAAAATCCGGGCGCACCTGGGCAGTGGTGGACTGGTCCATGGGGGCCACGGATGCGTGGTTCACCGATCCGGCCTATTGCCCGGATTTTCGCGCCGTGATCCCGGAATATTGCGGAAATTAATCCACCCGGCTCAGCAACCCGCCCGCCTGCCGCTGGATGCGGCCGTCCAGTTCCAGTGTCACGAGCTCCGGCGCGACCGTGGCGGGCGGCATCGCCAGATCGCGGATCAGCTGATCCTCGGCCAGCGGGCTGGGGCCCAGCCGCGACAGGATCATCGTGTGGATCGCCGCCATGTCGGCGAGCGGCCTTTGCGCGGCCACCAGCCCGGGCAACGGCGTGACGGCGGCCGGTTGCGGGGGGGGCGTCGTCACATGGACGGCACCGATCGCCTCCAGCACATCGGACGCGCCGCGCACCAGAACGGCCCCGTCGCGGATCAGCTGATTGCACCCTGCCGCGCGCGCGTCGAACGGATGCCCCGGCACGGCCATCACATCGCGCCCCAGATCGAGCGCGTCGCGCGCCGTAATCAGGCTGCCCGACCGCGACGCCGCCTCTACCACGATCACCGCGCGGGACAGGCCCGCAACGATCCGGTTGCGCATGGGGAAATGCCGTGCCTGCGGCTGCAGGCCCATGGGCTGTTCCGACACGCGGCAGCCCGTGACGACAATCGCGGCGGCGAGCGTGGCATTTTCGGCCGGGTAGACCACATCCACGCCGCCCGCCATCACCGCCACCGTGCCGGTTGCCAAAGCGGCCTCATGCGCCGCGCCGTCCACCCCGCGTGCGAGGCCCGACACCACGACCTGCCCCGCCTGCCCCAGCGTTTCCGCCAGTCGCCGCGCCATCCGCAGGCCGAGCGATGACGCATTCCGCGCACCCACCATCGCCACCATCGG
>JAYSSN010000527.1:0-16318 GCA_043720555.1 Rhodobacterales bacterium
GTCGAGCCATCCCGGCAGGCCGCTGATATCGTCCAGCACCACATCCGCGTGCGGGCGCAGCTCGTCCGCACCCGCGACCCCGGTCAGCACCGCCACCGCCACCATCCCCGCCGCCCTTGCCGACTGCAGGTCATGCCTGCTGTCACCCACCATGGCGATCCGGGCAGGTGCGATGCCAGTATGGCGGGCAAAGGCCAGCAGCATCCCCGGCGCAGGCTTGCCGCCATAGCCGGAATCGCAGCCAAGGATCAGATCCAGCAGATCAGTGATCCCTGCCTGTTCCATGTGCGCCCTCGCAGGCCCTTCGGTATCGTTTGTCGCAAGCCCCAGACGCAGACCGCGCCCGCGCAACCCCGCAAGCAATGGCCGCAACGGCACCGCCGGGGCCATCTCGGCCACCGCCGCCAGCAGGTTCATCCGCGCCTCAAGCGCGGTGGTCGTCAGGCCCGCGCAATGCGGAGAAAGTTCCGCTGCAATTTCGCCGGTGGTATGGGCGATGACCACGCTGTCAGGCGTAAACCCATGGCTGTCGGGCAAAAAGCCGATGACTGCCGCCAGCCTGCGCTGTTCGTCCCGGTCGGCCGTCAGGTCGGCCAGCAACGCGGCGGCCCACTGCCCCCAGCTTTTGCGGAAGTCGAAAAGCGTGCCATCCTTGTCGAAAATGATGCCGTCAATCATGCCAGCCCCGGTTTTTTTCATCACTCTGGACGTGCGGGCGGGTCAAGTCCAGTGCCACGCATCGCCCCCCGGCAACCCGGCCCGCACCTGCAGGACCAAATCGGGCCGTTTGCCCGTGGCCTCGGCCCAGGCCAGGACATAGGCATCTTCGCTGAGCACGAAATCAACGACCGATGCAAGAAAGGCCGGCCGCGCCGCGCCCGCAGCCACGTCCACCGCCGATGCCCCCGTTGCACCAAGAAAGGCTGCGAACAGATCGTCCTGGCCCGCCAGCCAGGCCAGCATGGTCAACGCTTCGGTTTCGGCGGCTTCCTGCCGAAGTGGCCCGGTTTTCCCCATGTTCATCCCTTTATCCACAGAATTTTCACAGTACCGTGTACAAAATCCTCACCGGTGCGAAAGGATTTGTTAACAAGTTGGGCGCAACTCTCGTGCCAACATCAAGTGAATTTCAAGCTCGTACAAGGTATACGATGACCGGCAGAATCCTCATCGTTGATGATGTTGCGACCAACCGCATCGTCCTCAAGGTCAAGCTGGAGACGGTGTTCTACACAGTGCTGCTGGCGGCCAGCGGTGCGGAAGGGCTGCAGCGCGCGCGTCAGGACCAACCGGATTTGATCCTACTCGACCTGATGCTGCCGGATATGACCGGATCTGATGTGCTGGCGCGGTTGCGGGCCGATCCGCTGACGGAAGGCATTCCCGTCATCATCTTGTCGTCGACCCACGACATCAACGCCCGGATGGCGGCGCTTGCGGCGGGGGCGGATGATTTTCTGACCAAGCCGGTTGCGGATGCTGTCCTGCTGGCCCGTCTGCGCAACCTGTTGCGGGCGCGCAGCGGCGTGGACGGCTATGACATGGTCGCTGATGCGCTGGCGATCCCGGGACTTGCCGAAGTGCCCGCGACCTTCACCCGGGCCGCCCGGGTCGCGCTGATCTCGGACCGCCCTGAACAGACGATGCGCTGGCGGCGTGAACTGCCCGCTGTCTTTCCCGGATGCTACGCCACGCAGACCCTGGAACAGGCGCTGTCCGACACCTCGGGGCCTGATGGTGATGCGCAAGACATCTATCTGATCGATGCCGATCTTGGGGGTGGCGCCGGTGCCCTGCACCTTGTGTCGGATCTGCGCAGCCGTGGCCCGTCGCGCCATGCGGCCATCTGCCTGATGGGGCAGACCATTGGCGCGGACCGCATGGCCATGGCCTTTGACATCGGCACCAATGACGTGATGGTTGCCACCGTGCCATTGCAGGAAATCGGCCTGCGTCTGCAAACGTTGCTGACGCGCAAACGTGGCGCTGACCGCGCCCGCGCCTCGGTGTGCGACGGCCTGCGCATGGCGATGATCGACCCGCTGACGGGCCTGTATAACCGCCGCTACGCCTTGCCGCATCTGACCCGCGTCGCCGACGCTGCAGCACAGGATGGCAGTGTCTTTGCCGTGATGGTGGCCGATCTTGATCGGTTCAAGTCGGTGAACGACCGCTATGGCCATGCCACGGGCGATCAGGTGTTGGTCGATATCGCCCAACGGCTGTCCACCAATCTGCGGATCGGCGATATGGTGGCCCGCATCGGCGGCGAAGAGTTTCTTGCCGTCCTGCCCAACACCACCCATGTCGAGGCGCGCATAGCGGCCGAACGGCTGTGCCGTCTGGTCAAGGACACTCCCGTGCGTCTGGAAGACGGCACAACCCTGCCCATCACCATTTCCATCGGGCTTGCCTTCAGCGGCACCGCGCAGTCGGTCGCAGAAATCATCGATCAGGCAGATCAGGCGCTGCTGCGTTCCAAATCCTGTGGCCGCGACCGTGTGACGATCAGCCTGAACGCTGCCTGAAACGCGCCCCGTTTGCGACATGGCGACGCAAGGACACATCTCCACCTGACGCTGCCGCGGCAAGGGGCGTATGTACAGTCATCATGTCCCGGGGTATCTCCGCCCCCCACAGCCCCTGTACAGAAGACCTCGCATCATGTCCGACACATCTCCCGCCAACGGCGATGGCGACGAAGATCGCCCGATTGGCCCGGCCATGCGGCGTGGCTGGCGACGGCGCTGCCCGCACTGCGGCGCGGGGCCGATGTTCAACGGCTATCTGACCGTGCGCGATCAATGCGCCGTCTGTGGTGAGGCGTTTCGGCATCACCGCGCCGATGATGGCCCGGCCTACCTGACCATCCTGATCGTGGGCCATGTGATGGCCCCGTTGCTGCTGTGGTCATTCTTTCGCTGGCAACCTGACCCGCTGGTCATGTCGGCGGTCTTTTCCGTTGGCACCGTTGCCTTGTCGCTGTTCCTGTTGCCGCGCCTGAAGGGGATGCTCGTCGCGATCCAGTGGGCCAAACGGATGCACGGCTTCGGCCACGGCACCCCGGCGGCATAGTACGCACCCATGCCAGACACAGCCATCCGCCCCGCCGCGACTATCATCCTGCTGCGGCGCGGGGCTGACCCGGCCGTCCTGATGGGCCAGCGTGGGGCCGGGGCGGCCTTCATGCCATCGAAATACGTCTTTCCGGGTGGCGCGATCGACCCCGGCGATGCCAGCAGTCCCGCCGCCCTGCCCGCCACCTGTGCGGCCCGCCTGTTGCAACATTGCGACGCAGACGCCCCCGCGCCGGGCACCATCGCCCGCGCCGCCCTGCGCGAACTGGCCGAAGAAACCGGCCTGCATCTGGCCCCGGCCGCGCCACTGCGGTTCATTTTTCGCGCCATCACCCCCCCCGGCCGAAGCCGCCGTTTTGATGCGCGTTTCTTTCTGGCTGATGCCGCCCATGTCATCGGCGACCCTGATGATTTCAGCGCGGCCGAAGACGAACTGTCGCACCTGCACTGGGTGCCGCTCGCGCAGACCCGCGCGCTCGATCTGCCGTTCATCACCGAAGTTGTGCTGGCCGAAGCTGCGGCCCTTGGCCGAGGTACCGATCAGCCCGGCGTGCCATTTTTTGACAATTCCGGTACCGTGCCGACATTCCGCCGGATCGGCTGAACCTCGGGCATCAGCGGATGCGGCACGGGGTCTTTCACCCGCAGGAAGTAAGCGCGGAAGATATCGGCATACGACCGGAACACATAACCGTCGTTGCGCCGCTGGTAGTGCTCCATGTTCGATTCGTACAAGGCGGGCAGCTTGTACCACGCCACCTGTGGGTGCATGTGGTGCACTGCATGATAGTTGTTGTTCAGAAAAAGCAGCGCGAACGGCCCCTTATCCTCGACAATTACGGTGCGGGCACGCGGCACATCATGCGCACGATGTTCGAGGTATGTGCGGATTTTCAACAATCCGTGCCCCAGCCATGCTGCCAACAGATAGCCCCAGCCCGTCATTTCCGCCCACCACAGCCACGCCATCACCGGTACCAGCCCAACCGCCTGAAACCCCCAGTCCCGCATCACCCCCCGGTCGCCCGCCAGCATCAGCCGGACCTCGCCGCGCAGCCACAGGTAATTGCCCACCAGCGGCCCCAGCACGATCCGCCCCAGCAGCGTATTGTTGATCAGCAAGACCATCTGCACCAACCGCGGTTGCGCGGCCCAGACCGCAGGGTCGAGGAAATTCGATTCCGGATCATCGTAGGGATCGGTCAGGATGGGGTCGTAATGATGCGCCAGATGCGTATCGCGGAACCGCCCGAATGGCACTGTCAGCGTCAATCCCGGCGTCAGGATCACCTCGTTCACCCACGCGGTGCGGAACGGATGGCCATGCAGCCCCTCGTGCTGCAGCGATGAAAACTGCGCGATCAGAATGCCCGTCAGCAGCACCGCAACAACCGGCGAGACCGCATGAACCACCGTCGTCGTCAGTCCCCACAGGCCATAAGTCGCAACGAGGATAAAAAGGGTTAGCCATTCAATGCGGGGGGTCGTTCGATCCGGCGTCACGGTACGGTTTGCTCCACGTCTCTTCCATCAAAATATAGCACCTGGCATTGACGGTTGAAATTCTGAAAAAACGCAACATAATGTCACCATCGATGATAAGGGTGAACACCGCATGGAAAAACAAACCCGCGCGACCCTGTTCCGCACCCGCCTGGCCGAGGCGATGGCCAGCCGCGCCATGACGCAAAGCGCGCTCGCACGGGCGGCCGGAGTGGACCGTTCGACCATCAGCCAGATCTTGTCGACCCAAGGCGACCGCCTGCCCGGCGCGCAACTTGCTGCCGATTGCGCAGAGGCGTTGCAGATCAGCGCCGACTGGCTGCTGGGTCTGACCGGCCGGCCCGAACCCGTGGCCGATCTGCTGGCCGCCACCGTGACGATGAAAGAGGCCCCCCGCGCCCTGATTGATGAGACGATCTTCGGCTGGCACCAGGAGGCCGCGGGTTACAAAATCCGCCACGTCCCGGCGACGCTGCCCGACATGCTGAAAACCCGCGCGATGGTCGAATGGGAGTATCGCCCGCAATTGGGCCGCACCGCCGAACAGGCGTTTGGCGCGTTCGATGACCGCCTGTCGTGGATGAAGAACGCCCGGTCAGACTATGAAATCGCCCTGCCCCTGCACGAACTCGCCGCGTTTTCCACCGCGACGGGCTATTACACCGACCTGCCTGATGACGTGCGCCGCGCGCAACTGGACCACCTCGCCACCCTGTGCGACCAGCTTTATCCAAGCTTGCGGATCTACCTTTTTGATGCCCGCCGTGTGTTTTCCGCCCCGGTCACAATTTTCGGCCCGCTGCTTGCGGTGGTCTATCTGGGACGCGACTATCTTGCGTTCCGCGATTCCGTCCGCGTCGCCCGCCTGTCGGATCATTTCGACTGGCTGGTGCGCGAGGCGGCCCTCAGCGCGCGCGATGTCGCGGCATACCTGAGGTCAATAGACCCGTAGGCGCGCAACCGCATAGCTGTTGAAATCAAAGATTTCACGCGCGGCGACCAGCCGGTCGTGTGGCAGGTCGGCACCCTTGTTCAGGATGAACCCGAACCGCCCGTCCGGTGTGCCGATTGCCAGCGTGCGCAGGTTGGTATCGGCCCAGATCACCCACCATTCCGCCCCATCGCCCAGCCGCATCCGCCCCGGTCCGGTCACGGCATAGACCCCCGTCACATCCACCGATGCGCCGCCAAGGCACAAGGCCCCCTGTACGGCCATGTCCCCACCTGCGGGCGCAATTCGGACGGCCCCCGCCGCGCAGCCCGGACCTGCGGCAAAACCCGCCACCTGCGTCCAGTCCCCCGCAAGGTCCGCCATCGCGATCACCGCGTTGGAATAGATCGGCGCGCTCTGGTCACGGAACCCCGCCACCTGCGGGGCGGCCGCACAGCCCAGCAACACAAGAAGCGGGATCAGTCTAAGCACAGCGTCATCCGGCGACCATCATCCTGTAACACCTCGTTGCAACCAAACAGCGGCGCCACAGGTGCACAGCTGGTCGACCGCGCAAGGCAGACCCCTTCGCAATCACTGTCACGCCGACACTGATCGCCACCATCGCGCGTGACTTTCACGCACGCCCGTGTTTCGCCGCTGCCGATCTTTGACCATCGCCCGCCCTTGCGCGTGCAGGCAACCGCCTCGGGCGTCAAAAGCGCGGGATCAACGACGTCAGGTTCCGCGACAACCGGCGGCTCGACCGCAGGTTCTTCGGGCACCGACTGCGCGACGGCAGGCGCTCCGGGCACGGCAGCCACCGGATTTTCGGTCGCCTGCTCCTCGGCCAGCCCCACGACCGGCTCTGCCGCCGGATCGTCCAGCGATGTTACCTCGATCGGGCCGCCCGCAATCGCGCCGGGCGCGTCCGCACCGTCATCCGGCCGTGCAATCTGGCAAGCTGTCAGCACAAGAAACGCGGCAATCGCCAGCCCGAAACGCATGAAAAGGTCCATCCTCTGGTGCGCCGACATGCGCCGATCCTGACCGCCGGGTCAATAGGGCTGCGGATGTGCCCGATGCGCCGCGTCAATATCCGCCAGCACCTCAGGCGTCAGCACCAGATCGCGGGCCCCGAGATTGACCTGCAATTGCGCCAGTGACGTGGCCCCGATGACCGGGATCACCGGAAACGGCCGCGCCAGACACCATGCAATCGCCATCTGACACGGGTCCAACCCATGATGCGCCGCAATCCCCAGATAGGCGGCCACCGCCGGAAACACCCGTGACGTGATCCGCCCGCCCAGATCGGGGTTGTTGACGCGCCGCGTCCCTTCCGGCGTCACATCGCCCGCATATTTGCCCGACAGCAAGCCCGTTGCCAAAGGTGAAAACGCCAGCAACGGCATCTCCTCCATCGCCGCCATTTCGGCCCAGTCGCTGTCAAACTGGCGGCAAAGCAGCGAATATTCATTCTGCACCGTCATCATGCGCGGCGCGCCCATCCCTTCGGCCAGCGACAACCACTTGGCCGCGCCCCATACACTTTCGTTCGACAGCCCGAACTGCCGCACCTTGCCTTCCGCCTGCAGCTCGGCCGCAGTTTTCAGCACGTCTGCCATGTGGGCCTCGGTGCCTGCTCGGTCGCGCTTGGGCACATAGCCCCAAAGCTGGCGAAAATGATAACTGCCCCGGTTGGGCCAGTGCAGCTGATAAAGATCAATGTAATCGGTCTGCAGCCGCCTGAGCGACCCTTCGACCGCCGCACGCATCGTGGCCCCGCTGATCGGGGCACCATCCCGCACCGCGCGCTGGCCTGCCCCCGAAACCTTGGTCGCCAGCACCAGCCGGTCACGCCCGCCGCGGGCGGCAAGCCACGCCCCGATAATCGCTTCGGTCCGCCCCACCGTCTCGGCCCGGATCGGGTTGACGGGATACATTTCGGCCGTGTCCCAGAACGTGACTCCGTGATCCACCGCCATGTCTGCCTGCGCATGGGCTTCGGTGTCCGAGTTCTGGTTGCCCCATGTCATGGTGCCCAGACACAAGGCGGATACGTGCAGGCCGGCGCGGCCAAGGGGCAGGGTTTTCATCAATGGCACCTCCAGAACTCCAAGCCTAATGCCGCCGGGCGCGTGGACAAGGGCCAAATCCACGGGCGCAGCCGTTTACCGCCATCACCCTGCCCATGATCGTGGCACCGAATGCGCCATTTTCTGTCCAGAAATATCCGCGGCGCAGCCACGCGCTGAACGCAGTGAAGCGCCACCAAAAGAAATGCCGCGCAAGCGGCGCCGCATAAAAACCGCCAACGGCCAAAAGCGTCAGGACGGTCCTGCGCGGCGCGTGCTAGACTGTACCAAACCGCCCGGGACCGCGCCCATGCACCTCGCATTTGCCTTCGTCTTGCTCGCCACACCCGCCCTTGCCACGCCGCGGCAGTATGTGCTGGAACCCGCAGCCTCCACCATCACTTTTGAAACGGATTTCGGCCAGCAGGACATCACCGGGCGCATGCCGGTAACCCGGGCAAACCTGACGCTCGATTTCGATCAGGCCGCGAATTCCGCCATCGACGTGATCCTGGATGTGTCGCGCGCCACCGCCAGCTTTCCCTTTGCCGCCGATGCGCTGAAAGGCGGCAGCGTGCTTGATGCCCGCAACCACCCGACCATCCACTTTGTCAGCACCCGGATTCGCGCCGACGGCGATGCGGCGCAGGTCAAAGGAAACCTGACCATCCGGGGCGTGACGCGGCCGGTGACCCTGACGGCACGGGTCTTTCGTCCCAATGGCAGTGCGGCGGGTGACACATCACACCTGACGGTGCAACTGCGTGGCGCCGTCCGGCGCAGCGCCTTTGGCGCGACGGGCTGGTCCGACATGGTGGGCGATGAGGTGCGGCTCGATATCGTCGCCCGCATCGCGCGCACCGACTGATCCGCGCGATTCGCAACCGATCGCCAGCACGCACCGGACCCGACCTGCGTCTGGGCTGACATCATCCATCCACAGACAAAACCCGACTGTCCCATGAACAGTCTGTTGCCATGATTAGTAAAACATCCGCAATGGCTTGACCGCCGATCACGCAATCCTCTACCCCTTCGCCCGCCCATGCGCTAAACCCTGCCCGGCAGACGAAGGAAGACCCGAATGGCGCGCATCCTCATCACCTCGGCGATCCCATACATCAACGGGATCAAGCACCTTGGAAATCTTGTGGGCAGCCAGCTGCCCGCCGACCTGTTCGCCCGCTACATGCGCGCGCGCGGCCACGAGGTGATGTTCATCTGCGCAACCGATGAACATGGCACCCCGGCAGAGCTTGCCGCCGCCAAGGCAGGTGTTCCGGTCGAGCAGTTCTGCGCCGACATGCATGCCGTGCAGGCCGGGATCGCCCAAGGGTTCCGCCTGTCCTTCGACCATTTCGGGCGGTCGTCCAGCCAGCGCAATCACCGCCTGACTCAACATTTTGCGGGCGCGCTCGACAAAGCAGGCCTGATCGCCGAGGTGGTGGAAAAGCAGGTCTTTTCCATCGACGACAACCGCTTTCTGCCCGATCGCTATATCACCGGCACCTGCCCGAACTGCGGCTATGACGCCGCGCGCGGCGACCAGTGCGAAAATTGCACCAAGCAGCTTGACCCGACCGACCTCATCAATCCGCGCTCAGCGATTTCCGGCTCGACCAACCTTGAGGTGCGCGAAACAAAGCACCTCTTTCTGCGCCAGCGTGCCCTGCGCGAAAAGCTGCAGACCTGGATCGACAGCAAAACCGATTGGCCGATCCTGACCACCTCCATCGCCAAGAAATGGCTCAATGATGGCGACGGCCTGCAGGATCGCGGCATCACCCGCGATCTTTACTGGGGAGTCCCGGTGAAAAAAGGGGATGAACCCTGGCCGGGGATGGAGGGCAAGGTGTTCTACGTCTGGTTCGATGCCCCCATCGAATACATCGCCTGCACTGCCGAATGGGCCGACGCGCATGCCCTGCCCGATGCCGCATGGCAACGCTGGTGGCGCACCGACATGGGCGCATCGGACGTCACTTATTTCCAGTTCATGGGCAAGGATAACGTGCCGTTTCATACGCTCAGCTTCCCTGCGACGATCATGGGGTCGGCCGAGCCATGGAAGCTGGTGGATTACATCAAATCCTTCAACTACCTCAATTATGACGGCGGCCAGTTCTCGACCAGTGCGGGTCGCGGGATCTTCATGGATCAGGCGCTGTCGATCCTGCCCGCCGATTACTGGCGCTGGTGGCTCCTGTCCCACGCGCCGGAATCCAGCGACAGCGAGTTCACCTGGGAAAACTTCCAGGCCTCCGTGAACAAGGATCTTGCCGATGTACTGGGCAACCTCGTCAGCCGCGTTACCAAGTTTGCAAAGTCGAAATTTGGCGACACCATTCCTGCGGGTGGCACGATGGGCGAGCGTGAGGCCCAGCTGACCGCCGAACTGACCACCCGCCTGCGCGCCTACGAGGCGAACATGGCGGCGATGGAGGTGCGCAAATCCGCGGCTGATCTGCGCGCGATCTGGGTTGCGGGCAACGAATATCTGCAATCCGCCGCCCCCTGGACCGCCGTGAAAACCGATCCCGAACAGGCGGCTGCGGTGGTCCGTCTGGCGATGAACCTGATCCGCGTCTATGCGATCATCTCGCGCCCCTTTATTCCGGATGCGGCGGCAGCGATGATGCAAGCCATGGGATCCGACGACTGGACCTGGCCCCAAGACCTTGGCGAAGCAATGCAATTTCTGCCTGCCGGCCACGCGTTTGCCGTACCGGACAACCTGTTTCGCAAGATCACCGACGAAGAACGCGCCGATTGGCAGCAGCGCTTTGCGGGGGTCCGCACTTAACAACGTTTACCGTGCTTGCAGATAAGCGCCGTCGCGGCACCTGCGGATGTGCTGTGGAATCTGTTGACTCATGCCCCTGATCGTAGGTTACGCTGCAATTTGCGGGGTGTGCGCGTTCGGACGCAGCCGCCGCCAAGACAAAAACAACCGCGACAAACCTGGGAGACCACAATGATCCACCTGCCCAATTGGGTTGGTCTGGCATTTGCTGCCGCATTGGCCGCACTTCCGCTGACCGCCAAAGCTGAAACCCCGGCTGATACCATCATCCAGGCCTGGACGCTGGACGACATGATTTCTCTCGATCCTGCCGAAGTCTTTGAATTCTCGGCGTCCGAAATCATCGGCAACAGCTATGAGCCACTGATCGGCTATGATGTGAACGATGTGTCCAAGATTTTTGGTGTCGTCGCTGAAAGCTGGACGATGTCAGACGACGGCAAGACGATGTCGTTCGTCGTGCGGCAGGGCAAGAAATTCGCCAGCGGCAACGACATCACCGCCGAAGACGTGGTGTTCTCGATCACCCGGGCCGTCAAGCTGGATAAATCCCCGGCGTTCATCCTTGGACAGTTCGGCCTGACCGGCGAAAACGTGGATGCGATGGTCGTGCAGACCGGCGACTTCACCTTTGATTTCACCATGGATCAGGCTTATGCGCCAACGTTCCTGCTGTACTGCCTGACCGCGACAGTGGCATCCGTCGTGGACAAGGACCTTGCCCTTGCGAACGAGGTGGATGGCGATTTCGGTTATAACTGGCTGAAGACGAACTATGCCGGTTCCGGCGCTTTCGTGATCCGCGAATGGCGGGCGAACGAGGCCGTCGTTCTGGAACGCAACGATAATTATTCCGGCGACCGTCCGGCCATGGCCCGCTCCATCTATCGGCATGTGCCCGAAGCCGCCACGCAGCGCCTGCTGCTGGAACAAGGCGACATCGACGTCGCGCGGAACCTGTCACCCGAGGACGTGGCAGCCATGGCCAGCAACCCGGATATCGTCGTGGAAACTGGGGTCAAGGGCACGATCTTCTATCTTGCGCTGAACCAGAAGAACGAATTTCTCGCAAAACCGGAAGTGCGCGAGGCGATGAAATGGCTGGTTGATTATCAGGCCATTGCCGACACGATCGTCAAGGGTCAGATGGATGTTCACCAGACCTTCCTGCCTGCGGGTTTTCTGGGCGAACTGGACAGCAACCCCTATTCGCTGAACGTCGACAAGGCCAAGGAGCTGCTGGCGGCCGCCGGTCTGCCCGATGGCTTTACCGTCACCATGGACACCCGCAACACCCCGGACGTCACCGGCATCGCGCAGGCCGTCCAGCAAACCATGGCCCTTGCCGGGATCACCCTGGAAATCATCCCCGGCGATGGCGCGCAGACGCTGGAAAAATACCGCGCCCGCACGCATGACATCTATATCGGCAACTGGGGGCCAGACTATCAGGATCCCCACACCAACGCGACCTTCGCGCGCAACCCCGACAACAGCGATGATCCGGAATCCAAGCCGCTCGCCTGGCGCGTAGCATGGGACATTCCGGAAATGACCGCGATTGCCGACAGTGCCGTGCTGGAACCCGATGCCGAAAAGCGGGCCGAGATCTACCGCAATCTGCAAGCGGAGCATCAGGCAGTATCGCCTTTCGTCATCATGTTTCAGGAATCCGAAGTCGTTGCCCTGCGGTCCAACGTCAAGGGCTACATCATCGGCCCGTCGTTCAACGACAACTCGTTCCGGGGCGTGACCAAGTAGATGGCGGATACGACGCTAGACACACCGGAGGGGCGCTTTGGCGCCCTTCCATCAGTTGCCTGGAAGGCGATCAAACTGCTGGCCACGCTGGCCGTGACCTTTCTTGGCCTGCTGCTGATTACCTTCCTGATTAGCCACGTCATCACCACTGACCCCGTGCTCGCAGTCGTTGGCGACCGCGCCAGCAAATCGACCTATGACCGCGTTTATCTGGAAATGGGTCTGGACAAGCCCCTTTGGCAGCAGTTCCTGATCTACCTTCAGAAAGTGCTCAGCGGCGATTTCGGCAATTCGTTCCTGACAAAGAAACCCGTCATCGATGACATCGCCCGCGCCTTCCCCGCCACGCTGGAGCTGGCCACCGTGGCCATCCTGATCGGCACTACCATCGGTATCCCGCTTGGCATCCTGTCGGCGGTGAAATCGGGCCAGTTGATTGATCAGGTCGTGCGCGTGCTGGGCCTGATCGGCTATTCCGCTCCGATTTTCTGGCTGGGGCTTCTGGGGCTGCTCGTGTTTTACGCCAACCTCGGCTGGGTATCGGGTCCGGGCCGGATCGACATCGCCTATGAATACAGCATCACCCGCGTCACCGGCATGTTGCTGGTAGACAGCGCAATGCAGGGGCAGTGGGCGGCGTTTGGCAATGCATTCTCGTACATCATCCTGCCCGCGTCCTTGCTGGGCTTCAACTCCATGGCTTATATCAGCCGGATGACCCGCAGCTTCATGCTGAACGAACTGGGGCAGGAATATATCGTCACCGCCCGCGTCAAGGGTGTGCCGGAATGGCGGATCATCTGGATCCATGCCCTGCGCAATGCCGCAGTGCCGTTGGTGACCGTGGTCGCATTAAGCTATGCAGGGCTGCTGGAGGGCTCCGTGCTGACTGAAACGGTTTTCGCTTGGCCGGGTTTGGGGCAATACCTGACAAACAGCCTGCAAGTGGCTGATATGAATGCCGTTCTGGGTGGAACTTTGTTGATCGGGGCAATTTTCATTGCCCTTAATCTGCTGTCAGACCTGCTTTATACGGTGCTCGACCCACGCGTGCGCCGGGGGATGGGCACATGACGCGCCGTGAATGGCTGATGACCGAACAACCCGCCTCGCGTCGGCAGGCCCGGTTTGGCCAGGCGTACCGCACGTGGCTTGCCTTCAGAACGAACCGACTGGCGATGGTCGGATTTGTCATAGTAGCGGCGCTGATCCTGATCGCGGCCCTTGCGCCGCTCATCGCGCCCTACAACCCGGTCACCGGGGGCGATCTGCGGCTGGACCGACTGCAACCGCCAACCTGGGCGCATCCGTTTGGCACCGACGATCAGGCCCGCGATATCTTCAGCCGGGTGATCTGGGGCGCGCAACTGACGCTGATGGTCGTGCTGCTGGTCGCAGTCATCGCCACGCCCATCGGCCTCGCGGTGGGCACAACGGCGGGCTATTTCGGCGGCTGGATCGATGTCGTCCTGATGCGAATCACCGATGTCTTCCTCGCCTTCCCCCGCTTGGTGCTGGCCCTTGCGTTCGCCTCGGCTCTGGGACCGGGGATCGAGAATGCCATCATCGCCATCGCCATCACCTCGTGGCCACCCTATGCCCGCCTCGCCCGCGCCGAAACCCTCACCATCCGCGAGGCGGATTACATCGCCGCGATCCGACTTCAGGGCGCTTCGTCGGCGCGCATCATTCTGGGCCACGTGACCCCGTTGTGCCTGTCATCGGTGATCGTGCGGGTTACGCTCGACATGGCCGGCATCATACTGACTGCCGCAGGACTGGGCTTTCTTGGTCTGGGCGCACAACCGCCACAGCCTGAATGGGGTGCAATGATCGCAGGTGGGCGGCGGTTCATCATCGATTACTGGTGGGTGGCCACCATGCCCGGTGTTGCGATCCTGATCGTCTCGCTCGGCTTCAACCTGCTGGGCGACGGCCTGCGCGATGTGTTCGATCCAAAGGCGCGCAAATGACCGCTCTGCTGACCGTCGAAGACCTGCGCATCGCCTTTCCCACCCGCCAGGGTCTGTCCGAAGTGGTGCGCGGCGTCAGCTTCAGCCTTGACCGGGAACGCCTGGGAATCGTGGGCGAAAGCGGATCGGGCAAAAGCCAGACAGGACGCGCCCTGCTGGGCCTGACCCCACCCCCCGGCGTGGCATCCGCCAGGCGGCTGGAGTTTGACGGCATCGACCTGCGCACCGCCACCCCGCGCGACTGGCGGGCCCTGCGCGGCGCGCGCCTGTCGATGATCATGCAAGACCCCAAGTTTTCGCTGAACCCCGTGATGACCATCGGTCGCCAGCTGATCGAGGCCGTGCGCAATGCCACCAGCCGTGCCGAATCCCGTGATCGCGCCACCGCGATGCTGGAGGCTGTGCAAATCCGCGACCCCGCGCGCGTCATGGCCGCCTATCCGCATGAACTTTCGGGTGGCATGGGCCAACGCGCGATGATCGCCATGATGCTGATCACCGAACCCGATCTGCTGATCGCCGACGAACCCACGTCCGCGCTCGATGTCACGGTACAGATCGACGTGCTGCGCATCCTCGACGACCTGGTGTCGAAACGCGGCATGGGTCTGATCTTTATCAGCCACGACCTGCGACTGGTCGGATCGTTCTGCGACCGGGTGCTGGTGATGTACGCAGGCCGCGTGGTGGAAGAACTGAAAGCGTCCGAACTGTCGCAGGCACAACACCCCTACACCCGCGGGCTGATGAACTGTCTGCCCCGCATCGAGGGCAGCACCCACCCGCTGCCCACCCTGCAACGTGACGCGGCATGGGCGCTTTGATGGCATTGATCGACATCACCGATCTGCATGTCCGCTTTGGCCACGTCCATGCCGTGCGGGGATTGTCGTTGCAGGTCACGGCGGGAGAAAGCTTTGGCATCGTGGGGGAAAGCGGGTCAGGAAAATCTACCGTGCTGCGCGCGATATGCGGGCTGGCCCCCACAACGGCTGGTGCCATCCGGCTTGGCGATCAGGTTCTGACGCCGCCGCGCACTCCCGCCTTTTACCGGCAGGTGCAGATGGTGTTCCAGGATCCCTATGCGTCGCTGCATCCGCGCCATACGGTGGATCGCGTGCTGTCCGAACCGCTTGTCATTCATGGATTTTCCGATGCCGAAGCGCGTGTGGAACGCGCGCTGAAGGATGTCGGCCTTGGCCACGGTTTCCGCTTTCGCTATCCCCACCAACTGTCCGGGGGGCAGCGACAGCGCGTGGCCATCGCCCGCGCGCTGATTGTCGAACCGCAGGTGATCCTGCTTGATGAACCGACATCCGCGCTGGATGCGTCGATCCAGGCCGAGGTGCTGAACCTGCTCGACCGGCTGCGCACCGAACGCGGGCTGACCTATGTGCTGGTCAGCCACGACCTTGGCGTCGTCGCGCATATGTGCGAGCGCTTGCTGGTCATGCAACATGGCGTCGCGGTCGAACCGCTGACACGTGATGCGCTGCGCCAGCGCCGCGCCGTGCAGCCCTACACTCAGTCCCTGCTCGCCGCGTCCGAAGGGTTCACCCGGACGGGCTGATTGCCGCGATGTGCATCTGTGACTGCCACCACAAGATCACTGCCCGCCCGCCACGGACGACGCTATGCGCCGCAGTTGCGTCCAAAATCCATGCAATGCTTGTTTTTTCATCGACGCAGCGGCGTGAGCACGGCAACAACCGGCATTTCTGCCGTAATGCGGAATGAACGGCGGAAACAGTCAAAAATCTGCCACATTATATCGCTTAAGTTGTATACGAAAAGCCAGTCACACGCGCACCCGCTGCGCCGACGTGTAGACGAGCTGTCGAGGCAAAGGGCGATATGATGCGTTTTCTGACTGTTGACGACGATCCGCTGTTTTCGCAGTTGCTGGTCACCCAGATGGAAGCTTTGGGTTTTACCGATGTCGTCATCGCAGGCTCGGGCAGCGCGGCCCTTGCAATCCTTGATGATCCGGCCACTCTCTTTGATTGCATCGTGCTTGATGTCCGCATGCCCGGCATGGACGGCATCACGCTCTGCCGCAAAATCCGCAGCCTTGCTGCGTACCGTGCGACGCCGATCGTCATGGTCACGTCAATGTCCGACCGCTCGTACATCGATTCGGCTTTTGATGCGGGGGCCACTGACTACATCACCAAACCGTTGGACCGGCTGGA
>JAYSSN010000528.1:0-2314 GCA_043720555.1 Rhodobacterales bacterium
CAGATCCGTCAGCAGATCGAAGACACAACCAGCGACTACGATCGTGAAAAGCTGCAGGAGCGTGTGGCCAAACTGGCGGGCGGCGTGGCCGTCATCAAGGTTGGCGGCATGACGGAAGTCGAAGTGAAAGAGCGCAAGGACCGCGTTGATGACGCCCTGAATGCGACCCGTGCGGCTGTACAGGAAGGCATCGTTGTGGGTGGCGGCGTGGCGCTGATCCAGGCCGGAAAATCGCTTGACGGTGTGACGGGCGCAAACAGCGACCAGAACGCCGGGATCGCCATTGTCCGCCGGGCACTGGAAGCACCGCTGCGTCAGATTGCGCAGAACGCAGGCGTTGACGGTTCCGTCGTCGCAGGCAAAGTGCGCGAAAGCAATGACAAGACCTTTGGCTTCAACGCGCAGACCGAAGAATATGGCGACATGTTCAAGTTCGGCGTGATCGACCCGGCCAAGGTTGTGCGCACGGCACTGGAAGATGCGGCATCGGTTGCGTCCCTGCTCATCACCACCGAGGCGATGATCGCTGATCGTCCGGCTGACAAATCGTCGGGCGGCGGCGGTGGCGGCATGGGCGGGATGGGCGGCATGGACGGGATGATGTAATCATCCGATCTGTTCGGAGTTTGGAAAGGGCGTCCGTTTGGGCGCCCTTTTCTTTAGCGCGACTGCCCGGTGCGGGGCGGGTCGTGAATGGTGTGCCTGTGGTGCAGGTCTTTTTTGGCGCCCTCTGGCGCTGTGCGCCAACCGGGTGCGGGGTAGACTATCTGGGTAACGCGAAAGCGGCTTGCCGGTGGGCCGGGCGGGCGATAGGCCTGTGGCATGCGTCTGATCCTGCTGACGGCCCTTGCGATGTGCGCTTTTGCGGCAAATTCGGTGTTGAACCGGATGGCGGTCGGGGCTGGATTGATTGATCCCATAACCTTTGCGGTGGTGCGGCTGATGGCGGGCGCTGTGACACTGGGCGTTCTGGTGTGGGTGCGCCGCGCAATCACCGGCGGTGTGGTCTGGCCGGGATGGGCCGGGCGCGGAGCGGGGGTTGCGGGCCTGCTTTTGTACCTTGTGGGATTTTCGCTGGCCTATGTCGGGCTGCATGCGGGGCTGGGGGCGCTGATCCTGTTTGGGGTGGTGCAGATTACCATGTTTGCGGGGGCACTGGCGGCGCGCGAGATGGTGCCGGGGCAGCGGTGGGCCGGGGCGGGCCTGGCCTTTGGCGGGCTTGTCGTGCTGTTGTGGCCGGTGGGGGCCGATGTCAGCCCCTGGCATGCGGGGCTGATGGCGATGGCGGGCGTCGGCTGGGGCATCTATTCGCTGGCGGGGCGCGGAGCGGGTGATCCGCTGGCGGCGACGGCGGCGAATTTCGTGCTGGCAGTGCCACTGGTGGTGATGGTGGTGCCGTGGGTGCCGTGGGAGTCCGCGCCACAGGGGGTCTGGCTGGCGCTGCTGTCGGGGGCAGTCACCTCGGGGTTGGGCTATGCGCTGTGGTACGCACTGCTGCCCGGTCTGGGGGCGGCACGGGCGGCGGTGGCGCAGTTGACGGTTCCGGTGCTGGCGGCGGGGGCGGGGCTGGTGCTGTTGGATGAGGCGCTGAGCTGGCGGTTCTTGCTGGCGGCGGGACTGGTATTGGGCGGCGTGGCGCTGGCCAGCGGTCAGAGGGCCTTGCCCAGGCGGTGAGCGATCTGGGTCTTTGTGCCAAGGGTCACGCTGCGGTTGGCTGCTGACAAGGTAAAGCCCATCCGTTCCCAGAATGCCAGCCCACGGGGATTGGCGTCGAGCACGGCGAGAAACAACCGGTTCGCGCCGCGCGCGCGGGCGCGCAGTTCCAGATCGCCAAGCAGGGTGGGGCCGACGCCCGTGCCGCGCGCGGCGGGGGCGACCAGCATCAGCCCGAGATAGGCATCGGTTGGTTCGGGATAGCCGAATGCCAGCTCGGCGATGGCGATCAGGGTGCCGTGGGCAAAGACGCCCAGTCGGGCCGACGTGGCGGGGTCGCAGCCGGGCGGCGCATCGCCGAAGAAGTGGTCCGTGACCGCCGGCCCCGGATCTTCGCCGCGCTCGACGATGATGTAGTCGGCCGATGCCGCGAAAAATGCATCGACCAGACTGCGGTCGGTGAGGGGATCAAGCTGTCTGATCTGCATGGCTGATTGCCTGTATGGTGAGGATGACAGCGCCAGCCGGACGCAGCCATGTCACCTGATCGCCGGGCTGAGCGCCCATCAGCGCGCGGGCCAGCGGAGAGTGGGGGGCGATACGGTGCAGGGTGGCGTCGGCTTCATCCTCGCCGCTGATTTCGTAGCTGGCTTCCCGGTCG
>JAYSSN010000529.1:0-2314 GCA_043720555.1 Rhodobacterales bacterium
TTCCTTGATCTCCCGCCAGCGCCGCCCGTCGCGGTGCATCAGCATCAGCGCATCCTCCGGGCCGGACGATCCCGGGTCATAGCCCTGCGGCCTGTCGCCGCGCGCTTCCCAGGCTTCGATGATCGGGTCGGTCCAGGCCCAGGCCGCTTCGACCTCGTCGCCGCGCATGAACAGGGTCTGGTTGCCCCGGATCACATCCATGATCAGCCGTTCATAGGCATCCGGTATATCCTCGGCCTCATCGCCAAGAGCATCGGCAAAAGACATATCCAGCGGCACCTGCATCAAACGCATGCCACCCGGCCCCGGTTCCTTGATCATCATCATCAAGTTCATGCCTTCATTCGGTTGCAGGCGGATGACGAGGACGTTTTCATGGATGCCGCCGGAATTGTCGAAGATCGAATGCGGCGGCGCTTTGAAGGTAATGGCGATTTCAGAGGCGCGCGACCGCAGGCGTTTGCCGGTGCGCAAGTAGAACGGCGTGCCCTTCCAGCGCCAGTTGGAAATGCCCACCTTCATGGCGATGTAGCTTTCGGTGCGGCTGGCGGGGTTTTCGCTGTGTTCAATATAGCTGCCCTGCGCAGCCCCAGCCAGATACTGACCGCGCACGATGTCTTTCGGCTCTACCGGGTCCAGCGCGCGGATAACCTTCAGCTTTTCGTCGCGCACGGCGTTGGGGTCAAAGTGGTAGGGTGGTTCCATCGCGATCAGGCACAGCAGCTGCATCATGTGGTTCTGCACCATATCGCGCATCGCACCGGATTTGTCATAGTAGGCACCGCGGCCTTCGACACCCACGGTTTCACCGACGGTAATTTGCACGCTGTCGATATATTGCGCGTTCCAGATCGGCTCGAACAGGATATTGGCAAACCGCACGGCCATCAGGTTTTGCACGGTTTCTTTGCCCAGATAGTGGTCGATCCGGTAAATCTGCTGTTCGGTGAAATGCGCGGCCAGCACCTGGTTCAGCGCATGGGCCGAGGCCAGATCGCGGCCGAAGGGCTTTTCCACCACGATGCGGCAGGTGGCATCGGCAATGCCATGCTGGTGCAGGCGTTCGGCGAGATCGCCAAACAGGGTGGGGGCGACCGAAAAATAGAAGGCTTTCACCACATTCGGGCGGACCAGATCGCGCAGCGCAGGCCAGCCGCCTTCGCCTTTGGCGTCGATCGGGATATAGTGCAGACAGGCAAGGAACGGTGCGATGACCGCCGGGTCTTGCGGGCATTTGGGGGCAAATTCGGCGATGGCGGCGGCGATCGAGGTGCGGAATTCTTCGGTTGTCATTACCGCGCGGGCGGCGCCGATGATGCGGCTGTCGGGCGGCATCTGGCCGGCAAGGAAGCGGCGGTAAAGGCCGGGCAGGATTTTGCGGTGGGCCAAATCACCGGTCGCGCCGAAAATCACCAAATCAAAGGTTTCAACAGGGATGACACGCGAAACCATTGGGTAATTCTCCGGGATTGGCTGGATATGTTAGCGCTAACGAGGCGGTTTCTAACGCCTTGCGCATGCAAAGTCTAGCAGCGGCGACAGGCTGCATAGGAAACGTGCCAAGGCTTGGCTGTCAACCCTCGTCTTGCAAATGCCAGCGCACCCGGCGCAGGCCCGGTTCTGCGGCAATGCGGACGGCGGACTGTTCGATCGCCAGATCAACCATGCCGTCGCCGTTGACGACGACGCAAAGGTCGATGGTGTCGTCGCCGTCACCGTGTTTTGCTGAAATTTCAATGATGTGCAAGCCACCGACGGCAAGGGTGCGCAGGATCAGGCTGCGGGTATCGGCCTCGTGTGGGGCGAGGCAGGTGACATCTATGCGGAATGTGCGCATCAGGGGCACGCCGGCGTTTGTCTTGCTCTTCAGGAATTTGACCAGGGGACGCAGGCCGAGGTTAACGAAAACCACCAGTCCGGTCAGCAGGGCGGCAAGTGGCAAGGCCCCTGCCCCCGCCATCAGACCGACGGCGGCGGAGCACCACAGGGTCGCGGCGGTGTTCAGACCGTGAACGTTGAATCCATCGCGAAAGATGATTCCAGCGCCCAGAAAGCCGATGCCCGAGACCACCTGGGCGGCGACGCGGGTTTGGCTGATTTCATTGGGATAAAGCGCAGAAAAGGTGACATAGCCCGCAGCGCCAAGGGCCACCAAAGCGTTGGTGCGCAGCCCCGCCATGCGTTGGCGTATTTGGCGTTCGGAGCCGATGATGGCGCCGCACGCGAGGGCGGTGACCAGATGCAATGCAATGAGTTGAAGGGAAACCAAAATCAGCTCTTTCTGACTAAGAATGCAAAACCTGCCTGCCTTGAT
>JAYSSN010000530.1:0-5672 GCA_043720555.1 Rhodobacterales bacterium
GATGAGCTTGCTGACGTCGTGCCGCTGGACAGGCTGCCCCGCCTGGGATGGTCTACCGATATCGCGGGCCATGTGACGGCGGCAGCGGCGCGAGAAACCGGCCTGGCTGAGGGCACGCCCGTCACCATCGGCACCATTGATGCCGCGGCCGAGGCGATCAGCGTGGGTGTGCAGGCGCCCGGCGACATGATGGTCATGTATGGCTCCACCGTCTTCATCATTCAGGTGACGGCCAGCCGTGTCCGCGATGCGCGCCTGTGGTATGCGCCATGGCTGGTGCCCGGTCAGCATGCCTGCATGGCGGGGCTGGCCACATCAGGCACGCTGACGCATTGGTTTCGCAACGAACTTGCGCGCGATGCCGATTTTGCCACGCTCGCGGCCGAAGCGGCGGCCAGCCCGAAAGGCGCCAAGGGGCTGCTGTGCCTGCCGTATTTCAGTGGCGAGCGGACGCCGATCCATGACCCGCTGGCCAAGGGCGCGTTCTTTGGCCTGAACCTGACGCATACGCGCGGGGACATGTTCCGCGCGGTGATAGAAGGGATCGCGTCGGCCACTGCGCATGTGCTGGACACCTGCCGCGCGGCAGGCGCCACCCCCACCCGTGTGCTGGCGGTGGGGGGCGGCACGAAAAACGCGGTCTGGATGCAGGCCACGTCCGACATTGCACGGGTGCCGCAGGTCATCTGCGAAAAGACGGTGGGTGCCAGTTACGGCGATGCCTTCCTTGCGGCCATCGCCATCGGGGCGGCCATGCCGGACGACATCACACGCTGGAACCCTGTCGCGCAGAGCGTCGTGGCCCAGGATGCGCCCGGCTACGCCCGCCAATACCGTTTGTGGCGCGCCCTTTACGACCAGACCCGCGACATCGCCCATGCGATTGATCTGACCGATCCGCCCTGAGCGCAGACCCTTGCAATGCAACGCCACGGGGATCGCCGCCGTAATTTCGGGTGGCCCTTGCCAAACCTGGCCATTGGGCGCAGCCTTGCGACAGGGGACGTGCCGGTCTGCGGCTTTTCAAAGAGGTTTGCCATGAACCCTGTCCATAACTTCGTTCCCGTCGTGATGATTGCCAGCCTTGGTTTCGGTCTTGCCGCCTGCGTGGTGACCACGCCCGTGCCGGTACCGCAGCCGGGTGTGCCGGATGCATTGGTCGCGGCGGACCAGCAGCTTTGCCTGCAGACCGTCGCCCGCCAGACAGCGAATTCGGTGCGCCTGCTCAACACGCAGTCCGTGCCGGGCGAGACGACCGTGTTTGTCGGTGTTGGCAGCCAGAATACCCAGTTTGTCTGCAGGGTGGTCAATGGCCGCGTGGTTGCGGTGACAGCACTGTAGGTTCAAGCTATCGTGGCGGGAGCGCGCCCTGCACCTGAAGTGCGGGCAACTCTACCACGCCCTTTTTCAGAATGAAGCAGCCATAGGGGCCGGAGTCCGCCGTACGGATGATGCAGAATGCCTGTCTGGCGGCGGCGTAGAAGGCGAAACGTTCCACCGCATGCATCATCACTGCGTAGCCTTCGGCGGCATCAAGGGCCGCTTGCACGCGCGCAAAGACCGGCACCTGCGCTTGCGGATCGCCGACCACCTGCATGCGTGTGACAGGGGCATCAACGAAGGTATCCAGCGGCATCAGCGTTAAAATCGCAGCAATTCCTGTGGGAATATCACAGCCCGCCATGTCGATCAGCCGCCCATAGGCCGTGTCCGCCGCGATTGTTGCCGCGGGATGGTTCACATCGCAGATCACCAGATCATCGCCATGCCCCATCAGCATCAGGACATGCACGATTTCGGCGCTCAGCCGTTGGTCGATGCCTTTCAGCATGGGTGCACCGGGGGATGGGCGCGATTGACCATCGTCATTTTACCGCCCCTGCTGCCATACCCTTGATGATGAAGCGTTCCAGAAAGATCCCGATCACGATCAGGGGCAGGATCGCGGCAAAACTCAGCGCCGCCATCGACCACCAGGAAATCCCCTGGCTGCCGGTCTGGCTTGCCACCATCACCGGCAGGGTGGTCGCGTGGGTCGAGGTCAGCAGGGCTGCAAAGAAGTATTCGTTCCATGTCAGCACGAGGCTGAGGATGAACGCAGCCACCATGCCCGGCAGCGCAATCGGCATGATGATGGTCAAGAACGCCCCCCACACCGACAGGCCATCGACAAGGGCCGCCTCCTCCAACTCGGTCGGGATCGATTCGAACTGGTCCTTCATGATCCAGATCACGATGGGCAGAACGGTCAGGGTATAAAGCAGGATCAACCCGATCCGCGTATCCAGCAGGTTCACCTCGCGGTAGAGCACAAGGAACGGCAGGGCCAGCACCACAGGCGGCAGGATCAGTTGCGACAGGAAGAAAAACGAAATGTCCTGATTTTTCATCCAGCCAAAGCGATAGCTGAACCGCGACAACCCATAGGCCGCAAGCGAGCCCAGGATGACCGCAAGGGTCGACGACGCGACGGCGGTGATGGCTGAATTGAAGAACCGCTTCAGAAATTCGGCCCGCACCGTGCTGTCATCGCCAAGCGTATCGGGCGACAGGCCGAACGCGCGCCAGCCCTTCCAGTCGGGCTGAAAGTCCCACCACGGGATCATGTCGCCTTTCATCACGTTCGGCGCGATCTTGAAGCTGGTGGTGAGCGTCCAGTAGATCGGGAACAGGCAGATGAAGGCCCAGACGATCAGCACGCCGTAAACGGCAACGCGGCCGGCATACCACTTCATCCGAAAGGCGCGGTCGGTGTCGCTGTCCCTGAAAATCTGCGCGGTCATACCCGTGGCCTCGTATATCTGTCCGCCACTTTCATCAGGATGGTCATGAAGATGATGATGACGACGAGGTAGACCATCGCCAGCAGCGTCCCATACCCCACATTCGAGCGGTCACGGTATTCGCGGAAGATGAACGATGTCACCGTATCTGTCGCCCCGCCCGGCCCGCCCGAGGTGACGTTGATGACGATGTCGGCCAGTTTGAGTTTGAAGATGATGCGGATCAGGATCGCCGTGATCGACACCGGCAGCATCAGCGGGAAGGTGATTTCCCAGAACGATTTCCAGCCCGTCGCACCATCGACCTTGGCGGCTTCGGTCAGTTCCTTGGGGATCGCCTGCAGGCCTGCGAGGATCATGATCATCATGAACGGGATGAAGGTCCAGGCATCCATCACCATGATCGAGAACTTCGCTATCTCGGGCGAGCCGAAGAACGACGGGTTGTCCCACCCCAGCCAGCGCGCCAGACGCGAGATCGGGCCAAATCGCACCTCCAGCATCGACTTGCCGATCATCCATGACACGGCGACGGGCGACAGCATCAGCGGCAGCAGAAACGCGACACGGAAAAACTTGCGCGCCCGGATCTGACCGTTCAGCAGCAGGGCGAGGCCAAAGGCAATCGCATATTCCACAATGATCGCAAGGGTGTACCAGACCATATTGGTCAGCGCATTCCAGTAGAACGGATCGCGCCACATCTGGCGGATATTGTCCACGCCGTTGAACTGCCGCCCCGTCGGGCTGGACAGGTTCCAGTCGGACAGCGCGATCAGGATGCCGAACAGCAGGGGGAAGACCGTCAGCGAGATCACGAACAGCGCCGCAGGCAGCACGAACAGCACCCGTTTGCCTGCCTCGCCCCGGATAAGCACCTGTCCCCAGCAGAGCGCAATCGCCCAGGCGGCATAGGCATAAAGCGTGGGTCGCCAGTTGGCGAACCCGAAATCACTGGCCCCGATGACCTGCAGGGTTTGCAGCGCGGCCACCGCGATCAGCACCGCGCCCATTCCCCAGATCAGGCCATGGCCAAGCCTGCGGCGGGCCTCCGAAATATTGTCGTTCGTGACGACATGCAGAAGATCACCATTGCTCATGACTGACATGTTAGCGGGCGGAGCGGGGTCTGGGAAGGGGGCTTTACCCGCAGCGCGACGTCGGGGGCATCAGATGCAGTCGGTCCTGCCGTGGCGCGTCCGGCAGGAATGGCCGCCGCGCATCGCATCGGCGTCAGGAGGATGCTTTCAAGCGTTCTGATGGCGCCCGCAGGCGGTGTTGCACGAAAACGGCCCGAAGCATGCTCCGGGCCGTTCATCGTCATGCGGTGTGGCGATCAAATGCCCAGCGACGCCTTGTACAGCGCAATCTGGCTGTCACGCCCGATCTGATCGGTGATCTTTTCCCAGGCCGCCGCGATGGCATCTGCGGTTTCCTGAGCGCTTGCATATTGCCCGGCAAAACCCTTGGCCAGTTCATCCTCGGCGACCGAGTAATACTGGAAGATGCCGGGAATACGGGGTTCGATGGCAGAGTTCGGGTGGTTGTAGCTGTCGAGGTTGGAGCCAAGATAGTCTTCGACAAACGCGCGGTCATAGCCCGCTGCTTCCCATTCGTCATACTGGAACTGGCTGTTGCGGTAGGGCTGGAAGCCAGAGGGATAGGCGCTCATCCACAGGGCGATGTCCTTGCCCCCCAGATGGGCAGCAGCAGACCATGCCGCCTTCTGGCGCATCGCGTCTGCATCGACGGTGGCCATCACGTAAACGCCCCAGCCGATATAGGCCATGTTGGGCGCAAAGTTTGGACCCGATGGCAGCGTATCCCATGCCCCCGTCGCGTTGTTGTAGACGTCATCCGACCCCGGCAGCGCCGAGAAGCCCACGACATCACCGACGACCGAGGTGTCGGACGTGCGCGCGTTCGACCCGACATCGCCCCACCAGGAAATCATCGATCCGGTGCCCGCCAGGAACTGCTGGAAGGCACATGTGCCCGGATCGGCATTGATCTGATCGGCCGGACCGTTCGCCATCATGTCCATCACGTCCTGGATGGCACGCACGAAGGCGGGGTTGTTGACGTAAGGTTTCATCGTTTCGGGATCAAACAGCCAGGCCTTGTTGTCGGGGTGCTTGGCATAGGCTGTCGCCCGGGATTCAAGGAAGTAGAACCCGAAGCCGCCCCAACCCTTCAGCGGGTCAAGATAGCCGTGCGCCGGCAGCCCGGTCAGCGGATCGGTTTTGCCCGCAATGGCAGCGGTTGCCGCCTGCACCTGCTGCCATGTTGTCGGTGCCTCAGCCATGCCCGAGACCGATCCCTCGCCGAAATAGTCCTTGCGGTAGGCGAAGGTATGGCAATCCCCGTCGATGGAAATGCGGTAGGTCTTGCCATCCCAGGTGCCGACCGGGGCCTGCAGGTAGCCCACATAGTCATCCATCTCGATCTGGGTTTTCACCCAGTCAGGCATTTCGGATGCAAGGCCGCGCCCGCAGACATCGCCTTCAAACGGAGCGCCCATTTCGATGATGTCGAAATCGACCGTGCCCGTGGCAATCGACTGCTGCAGCCGCGCATTGTAGTCGGCTTGGGCAAGGTCGATCCAGTTGATCTTGGCACCGGTATACGCCTCCCACGGCTTGAGAAAGCCGCGGAACAGCACGTTGTGCTGGTTTTGATTGTTCAGACCGAGGAAGGTCAGTTCCACCCCGGCAAATTCACCCTCGGCGACATTGGCCTTGGTGGCGCCCAGCGTCATCTCGCCCACGGCCTGCCAGTGTTCATCGGTGGGAGAACCGGCCCCCACACCCGGAATGGCCAGGATCTGCGCCCGCAGATTGTCTTGTGCCATTGCAGCCCGCAGGCCCAACGCCTGTGGCAAAGCTGCCG
>JAYSSN010000531.1:0-2312 GCA_043720555.1 Rhodobacterales bacterium
AGTTTATATCGCTTTATATCATGTTGTTACATGAATCTTGTGAATAGGCTGTTTCCCTCGTGCAATATGGTGTGATCGCCCCGCGTGCGCGTTTTGTCAGGCCGTCATCCGCAGCGCAGGCCGGGCCGCAGCCAGCCACAGCGCATCAAGCGCCGCCAGTGCGCCGGGATCAAACCGGGACAACTCTTCCCAGTAGCGGCCCGACGGGACGTGATAGGCCAGCGCCGCCTCGCAGGCGAGGGCGTCGGCGGCGCATGCCGCGTCGAAGCCGGGCAGCGGCACGCCCGCCAGCTGATCGATCCGCGCGCGGGGAAAGATCAGGCGGCTTGGCCCGGTTGACAGGTTCACCATCACGCAGCCCTGCATGGCGGCAAGGATCATCAGGCGGGCCGACTTCGCTTCGAGTGATTGCAGCGTCATGTCGGCCCGCAACGGGTCAGCGGTGCCGGTGCCGTAGAAATGCGTGGCCTGCCCGGCGGGATAGTGCATGTCACACCCCATCACCGCGATCACGCGGGGCTTGTGGGCCTGCAGCGCCCAGTAGCAGGCGGTAAAGGCCATGGTGCCGCCTGCATAGACAAACCCGCCTGTGGCGTTCTGCGCCGGCACGAAATCGTCTTCCGTGACCAGGGTCTGCCGGCCTGTGGGCACCGGGCGGCGGGTGGCGGGAAAGTCATGCGAATGGATCAGCGCATCCCAGTCATCGCGGACGCGCCATGCGTTGTTGATGGCCAGGATGTGGTCAAACGCGGCGCGGGGCCATGCCCGGGCCGCAGTCACGTCGGGGCCGGAGCCCAGAATCAGTATTGTCCGCATCACCTGTTTCGCCGTCCCCTGCGCTGGTCTGGCGGCAAGCTAGCGCGCGCCGCACACAAGGCGATGGGCAGGACGGCGGTTTTCCACGCGGTGTGTTGCCGGGTTACATCGAAAAGCTGGTGCCACAGCCGCAGGCGCTGCTTGCGTTGGGGTTTTCAATGACAAACCGCGCGCCGATCAGTTCTTCGGTAAAGTCGATGACGGCGTTTTGCAGGAACGGCAGGGAAATCGCATCCACCAGCACCCGTTGCCCATCTTTTTCCAGCACCAGATCGTCGCCTGCGGGATCATCAAGGCGGATATCGTACTGAAATCCGGAACATCCGCCGCCCTCGACTGCGACGCGCAGGGCTTTGGCCTCGCCGGTGACCGTTGCAATTTCGGCCAGCCGTGCAAAGGCGCGGTCGGTGACGCGGGGGGGAAGGGTCAGATTCATGGAATGCCCCTGTGGGAATTGGGTATGAACCGCAATATAGGAGCAGGATCGATCCTTCACAAGCAAGAGGCCACGCATGCTCGCGCCTTATGCCTGCCAGCCCGAGGCATCGCGCGGGCGGCTGCACCCGGAACGGATGTCATCCTTCCGCTCGCCCTTTCAGCGCGACCGGGACCGGATCATCCATTCCTCGGCCTTCCGGCGGCTGAAACACAAGACACAAGTGTTCGTGGAGCATGAGGGCGATTACTACCGCACACGCCTGACCCATTCGATCGAGGTGGCGCAGGTGGCGCGCACGATAGCCGGGGTGCTGGGGCTGAACACCGATCTCGCCGAGTGCATCGCACTTGCGCATGATCTGGGGCACACGCCCTTTGGCCATACGGGCGAGGATGCGCTGGGCGCGTTGATGGTACCCTACGGCGGGTTCGATCACAACGCGCAGGCGCTGCGCATCGTCACGCGGCTGGAGCGGCATTATGCCGATTTCGACGGACTGAACCTGACATGGGAAAGCCTGGAAGGCATCGCCAAGCACAACGGGCCGGTCATCGGGCCGAATGCGGATGAAAAGCACGGCGGCGCGTTGCCCTACGCGCTGGCTGCGGTGAATGCCGAATGGGATCTGGGCCTTGACACCTTCGCCAGCGCCGAGGCGCAGGTGGCCGCGATTGCCGATGACGTGGCCTATTCGCACCATGATCTGCACGATGGCCTGCGCTCGGGGCTGTTCACCGAAGACGATCTGATGAAATTGCCGGTGACGGGCCCGGCGTTCGCCGAGGTCGATGCGCTCTATCCGGGGCTGGAGCCGATGCGGCGGCGGCACGAGGCGCTGCGCCGGGTGTTCGGGCGGATGGTGGAGGATGTCATTGCGGTGGCGCAGGGGCGTCTGGACGCCGCGCGCCCGCAATCGGTGGACGAAATCCGCGGCATGGGCACGACGATCATCCGGTTCTCCAAGCCGCTCTATCAGGAACTGAAGGCGATCCGGTCGTTTCTGTTTACCCACATGTACCGCGCGCCCTCGGTGATGGCCGAACGCGCACGGGTGACA
>JAYSSN010000532.1:0-2310 GCA_043720555.1 Rhodobacterales bacterium
CGAAGAACTGGAAGTCGTCGAGCCTTGCATGGCTTCGCAGTCCAACATCGGCCGCGTGATTTTGCAGAACATCAGCGAAACGATGACCGAACTTGACACGTCCAACGGCGCGCTCAAGGGCCGACTGGCTGACAGCTGGGAGGCCGTCGACGGCGACACCTGGCAGTTCAAACTGCGCGCTGGCGTGACCTTTTCGGACGGCAGCACCTTTGGCGCCGAGGATGTGAAACATTCGATCGAACGCACCCTGTCGCCCGACCTGACCTGCGAAATCGGCGCGAAATTCTTTGGCGGCATGACCATCACCACCGAAGTGGTCGATGACCTGACAATCAACATCACCTCGGACCCGGCGCAGCCGATCCTGCCTTTGTTGATGTCGACGCTGACCATCGTTCCGGCGGAAACTGCAATGGAATTCACCCGCGCGCCAGTCGGCACCGGTCCCTACACGCTGGCCGAATGGAATGCCGGTCAATCTATCGTGCTGGTCGCCCGCGACGGCTATTGGGGCGAAAAACCCGCTGTGACCAAAGCCACGTATGTCTTCCGTTCAGATGATGCAGTGCGCGCCGCAATGGTGACAACGGGCGAAGCGGATATCGTGCCACTGATCAACCAGAACGATGCCACCAACACCGCGACCGACTTCAGCTATCCAAACTCGGAAACCACGTATCTGCGCGTCGACAATACCGTTGCCCCGCTGAACGATATCCGCATCCGTAAGGCGATGAACATGGCCGTGGACCGCGACGCGTTCCTCGGCTCGTTGATCCCGGCCGACGCAATCAAGGCAACGCATATGGTGCCGCCCTCAACGCTCGGTTGGAACTCCGACTTGGCACCACTGGCCTTTGATGTCGAAGGTGCCAAGGCGTTGGTTGCCGAAGCCAAAGCTGCGGGCGTGCCTGTCGATACCGAAATCGAGATGGTCTGCCGCACTGGCAATTTCCCTAACGTAACCGAAGTGTGCGAAGCCTTGCAGCAGATGTTCGCCGACGTCGGCCTGAACGTGAAGCTGACGATGATGGAAGTCGCCGAATGGGTGCAGGTCTATTCCAAACCCTTCGCCGAAGATCGTGGCCCGCGCATGGTTATGGCCATGCACGACAACAACCGCGGCGACCCGGTGTTCTCGATGTTCTTCAAGTATGCCTGTGAAGGCGTGCAATCCGGCGTCTGCGATGCCGATCTCGACAAGATGCTGGCCGATGCCACCGCCGCCACCGGCGATGCGCGGGGTCCGGCATGGACGCCAGTGTTTGCCAAGGTTCACAACGATATTGTGGCCGACGTGTTCCTGTTCCACATGGTTGGCTACAGCCGCGTGGCCGAGCGTCTGGACTTTACGCCCACCATCGCGACCAACAGCGAGCTGCAACTGTCGCAAGTTAAGTTCAAATAGCTAAGCAAACTGAAACGGCGGCGCACCACGAAGCGCCGCCGTTTTTCTTTCGGGCCAAGGGTCCGCACCTGCGAGGGGGGCGACATGCGAAAATTTCTGGGCAAGCGGGCTTTGGCAAGCGCCGTGTCGCTGCTGGTGCTGATCGTGATGGTGTTCTTTCTGTCGCGGCTGACCGGCGATCCGACGCAGCTATACCTGCCCGTCGACGCCAGCCTAGAAGCGCGGGAAAATTTCCGCCGCCTGCACGGTCTAGATGCGCCTTTGCTTGTGCAGTTCGGCCGCTTTGTCGCCGATCTGGCGGTGCTGGACTTCGGCGACAGCATCCGCAAGGCGCGCCCGGCGCTGGAGGTGGTGTTAGAGGCCTTTGTCTGGACGCTGTATCTGGCGCTGATCACCATGGTTCTGGTGACTGCTGCGGCAATTGTCGTCGGCTCTCTGGCCGCCTTCCGCGTGGGCGGGGTGTTTGACAGGGTGGCCACATTCTTTTCGCTGATCGGCGCGGCGGCACCGGATTTCTGGATTGCCATTGTCGCCATCGTGTTGTTTTCGGTCAATCTGGGCTGGTTGCCCACCTCTGGCACCGGCACGATCTGGCATTGGATCTTGCCGATATCGGTGCTGTTCATCCGGCCTTTCGGCCTGATCCTGCAAGTCGTGCGCGGGTCGATGATCACCGCCCTGTCTTCGGCGTATGTAAAAACCGCCCGTGCCAAGGGTGTGAGACCTCGTCCGGTGATCTTTGTTCACGCGCTGCGCAACGGCATGTTGCCGGTGATCACCATCATCGGCGATCAGGCGGCAGGAATGCTGAACGGCGCGGTGGTGGTCGAGACGATCTTTGGTTTTCCCGGTGTCGGCAAGCTTATGATCGACAGCATCCTCCAACGCGACTTCGCTGTGGT